>DATICC010000079.1:0-3044 GCA_035457045.1 Woeseiaceae bacterium
AATCGTCGCAAGGCTACTTCGGGAAGATCCAAGCGGAAGCTTCATAGACTCAGGTGACGGGTCTTGAAGTTCCCTCTCGGATTCCGTAACCGGAGCGACAAGTCGATAACCTTTCTTCGGAATTGTCTCGATGTATTGTCCGGGCGGGTCTTCGCCGTCGGCCAGCGCCTGGCGAAGTTCGGCTACGCAGTTGTACACCGTGCCGCCGGTGACGACCTTACCTGCCCAAAGGTCGGCCAGCAGCTCCTCCGCGCTGACCACGCGTTTGGGGTGTCGCGCGAGGTACACCAAGAGCTCCATGACCTGGGGCCGCAAGTAACTGGATTCGGTACCCCGGGTAATGCGATCCCGCTCCGGCTCCACCAGCCAGTCGCCAACGTTAAACGAGCGTTCGCTCGCTCTCGCCACGGGTCGACCCCCCGCCGCTCACCGATGAAATTCAATTGTAGAACAATTGCTTGCCGTTGGGCTGATGTCTGCGTGAGAAAAGTCTGAAAAAAATCTGGGAGTTATTTCGGACAAATTTGGAGATTTTGCGGCACCGTCCTTCCTATCGTCACGGCCATCCGAGTTCCTCACCATGGTGGCCGTGCAATGAAAATCTCGAAACCGAAAATCCATTGGCCAATCAAGGTCGCGCACGTGCTGATCACCGGCACAGTGTTGCTGGGCTTGATCGGCGGCTGCGCCACACAGGCGCCCGAGAGCGCCGCGGCGCGGGCCCCGTCACGCTCGCTCGGCGAACAGCCGCACTTGCAGGAAACCCTTTATAAGGTGTGCCCGGCCAGGTCCATCCGCGAGTGTCGCGTCTGGGGCGGCAACAAGTTCAAGAAGCGTTACGAGTACTGCGGATGCACGCGGGTACAGTAGCACGATCGAACCATTCGTAGCGGCGATCGCCGCAGGTGTCAGGCGCTTCGCTCGCCAGGCCGGCGATTATCGCTCACGCGCATGACCCCAAGCTGCACCATGATGTCGTAGAAAAGCTCGTCTTCCCTCGCATAGTCGACGATGAACGAGGTTGCAGTCCGTGAGCGCGTAATCGCCTGCGCCACGGCGATGAGCGCAACCAGTGCCGGGGTCCACCCCCAGGAATACAGGCTGCCGATCGCCAGGGCCACCGGCACCAGCGACAGCCAGACCCAGGTCCACAAACGGTAAGCGTACCGGTAATCCTTCGGTATCAGGCTCGTGTCCATGACGTGCGAGGCAAGCTGCCGGTGCACCGAGATGTCGGCCAGGCCGGCCCTCGATGCCCTGACGAAATCCGCATGTGCGAGAGAACTGATGTTTTGCATGGGGGCTGCCTCCGCAGAGCCGCCGTGCGTCGGCACGGTGTATCGGCGGGACAGTACGGTGGCACTGCTGAAAGGTCTTATCCCCGGGCCCTGATCACATGTCAGAATCTCTCGCCAGGTCCGTCCATGAAACACGGCAAGCGATTGTGGCCATTACCCGAGGTACAGAAACGTGATCGAGACCATCATCATCATTGGCATCGGCCTCGCCGGCGGATTGGCCGTCGGCACGCAGGCCCCCATTGCCGGAGCCATGGCGCAACGGGTCGGCGGCGCCTCCAGCAGCTTCATCGTGCATGTCGGCGGAACCGTTGCATCACTGATACTGCTCGTTGCCCGCGGCGGCGAACACATCCAGGACTGGCGCAACCTGCCGTGGTACATGCTGGGTTGCGGCGCTTTCGGTCTGGCCCTGTACCTGTCATTGAGCCAGACCGTGCCGCGTTTCGGTGCCACCGCGGCCATCACCCTGCTGATCGTCGGCCAGTTGCTGGCCGGGATCGTCATCGATCATTTCGGCGCCTTCGACGTCCCGGTCCGGGCGCTCGATGTCAACCGGCTCGCTGCCGTGGTGCTGCTCCTCGCCGGCGCGTGGCTGATGGTCAGGTGAACTCGCAAACGTGGAGCCGCGAAAGTCCGTTCGACACCTTATTTCTTTAGCCTTTGCTCCATCAACCCCGCCAATGAATTCGATTCGAACACCGCCATGTCGCTCGCCACACCGTAAGGCATGACCGCGGCGACGCTCTTGCTCACCGCGCGCCAGGCATCGTGCAGGAAACTCAACTGGTTGGCGGTCGCCGGCCCGCCGAATTCTCCACGCGGGTAGCACTCCTCGAGGTGATGACTGAGGCAGTAGTCGCCGGAACGGCTCGACTGCGCTCCCCAGCTGACCGGCATCCCGGCAGCATGCATGGCAGCGCCGAAAGCGGCCGTCGTGACCGCCGCCGTGTCCATGCAGTATTTCGGCGGTTCAGAAATTTGCGGTTCGCCCTTGTCAGCGAGCAGCAAGGTCCTGCCCCCGGCCAGTTGCGTGTAATCGCGCAACTGCTTCACCACCACATCCCGAAGTCGATCGCAGCCATCTCCCGCCGCCCCGACTGGAGCTGCCACGCCGTTTGCAAAATACCCGGAGACGACTACCAACATCAACCACACACTGATTCTGCCGGCCATAAAACACTCCTTGTTCAGCCAATCACGAATGAGTGCCGCAAGCTTCCGTCAGGACCGGTGCGTGGGAAAGTCCTGTTTCCGGGAGATGCGCTGAGAAATGCCGGCGCGGATCGCGACGCGCGCCGCCGTCCCTTACGCGGGGATCAGCCCCTGTACCAGGACAGCGCGGCGCCGACCAGGCTGCCAAGCAACAGTGTCATCGTGCACACCGCACCGATACCGAAACCCGCGGAGCGTGACTTCGGGTCCTTGAGGTAGGCGTTCCGGTAGATGAAGCGCGACACCACGAACACGAGGCCGAGCGCGGCGCCCGTGAGCGCGTGCACGTAGTTGCCGAACATCCACATTGCCGGTACCAGCAATACCAGTTGCTCCAGCGTGTTCTGGTGCACGCGGAACTCGCGCTCGAAGAGGGCGTTGCCGGTGATTGCCGGTGCACTGACACCATGGGCAACACGCGCCTTGCCGACCAGGTACGAAAAGACCAGCGCCTGCAGCAATGCCAGGGCCGTCACGATTGCAATTGCTTCCACCGCTCTCTCCTTATTATTTGCTATCGTCCTGCCTCGG
>DATICC010000080.1:0-3037 GCA_035457045.1 Woeseiaceae bacterium
GGCCGAGGCATTGCAGCTGTTTTTCGAGATCCTGGGCCAGGTTGCGGGGAATCTCGCGCTGGCGCTCGGCGCCACCGATCGCATCTACATTGCGGGGGGCATCGCGCGCCGCTACCCGGACCTGCTCGTCGGCAGCCGCTTTCGCAGCGGTTTCGAAGCAAAGGGCCGGCACCGCTCGCTGATGGAGCGTATCCCGACACAGCTGATCGTCTATGCCGAACCCGGACTGCTGGGCGCCGCTTATCGCGCGCAGCAACTGTGGCGCGCACAATCGTGATGAGCATTGGGAATTCCTGCCGGCGCCGCCGGTCGAAGGCGCAGGTTGCGCGTGATAAAGAGCGGGGACTGCATGGCAGCTGACGACAAGACCATCGCGCGGCGTGATTTCCTGGTAACGATAGGCCGGGTGGCGGGAAGCGCGGCGATGCTGCGCACGATGGCTGCGATAGGCGTGGGTGTATCGACGGCATCCTGCGGTTCCTCGTCGGCGGCTCCCGGTGCACCCGTGCAGCCGCCGCCACCGCCACGCATGCAGTCACCCCGGCCCGGCGACTGGCCGGCCAATGTCGGCGTCGGCAAGACCGTGGTGATACTCGGCGCCGGCATCGCCGGCATGACCGCGGCGTTCGAGATGCGCAAGCTCGGCTACGACTGCACTATTCTGGAAGCGACGGCCGTGGCCGGTGGCCGCAACCGCACGCTGCGCGGGGGCGACAGCGCCGTCGAAACGGACTCGGTGCAGGTCTGTACCTTCGATGCCGACCCGGACCTCTACTTCAACCCGGGCCCGGCGCGAATCTCGCATCATCACGAGTTCCTGCTCGGATACTGCCGCCAGTTCGGCGTTGCGCTGGAGACCTTCGTCAATGACAACCATGCAGCGCTGCTGCATTCGAGCACATCCTTCGGCGGTCAGCCGCAGATCAAACGCCGCGTGGTCGCCGACACGCGGGGCAACATCGCCAGGCTGCTGGCGATGGCGGTCAACCAGAATGCACTCGACCAGGAGCTGTCGGCGACGGACAAGGCCAATATTCTTGCGATGTTGCAGGAATTCGGCGACCTGACCAGCAACTACGATTACACCGGCACCGAACGCGGCGGCTTCCCCGGTCAGGAGAACACCGGCAGCCGGCGGCGAGGTGAGCTGGTGACGCCGCTGCAATTGCAGGAACTCATCAGCGAGACGTTCTGGCAATTGCGACAGGACTACGGGCAAGGGCTGGACCAGCAACCGACCATGCTGCAACCGGTCGGTGGCATGGACAGGATCGGCCGGGCCTTCGAACAACAGCTTGTGGCGGATATTGTCTACGAAGCCGTGGTCGGCGAAATTCGCAAGACCGCGAACGGCGTGCGAATCGTATACCAGGACCGGTTTGGTGCGATGTCCGGCATCGATGCCGATTACTGCCTGTGTACGATTCCGGCCACCGTGCTGCGCAACATTGCCAACGATTTTTCCGCCCCGCACCTCTCCGCGATCAGCAATTTCCAGTACTCGTCGGCCGGAAAGATCGCATTCCAGTCCAGGCGTTTCTGGGAACAGGACCACAACATCTATGGTGGCATCTCCTGGACGACCCAGGACATCACACAAATCTGGTACCCGAACCAGGGTTTTGGCAGGGACGCCGGAGTCATAGTCGGTGCCTACATGTTCGGCGGGCCCGCCGGCAATACCTTTGCCGCGCAAACGCCGCAGCAGCGCATCAATGCCTGCATCACCCAGGGTGGTCGCCTGCACGCGGAATATGCGGCGGAAGTGCAGCGCGGCATCAGCGTCGCCTGGCTCAAGGTACCTTTCCAGCTCGGCGCCTGGGGCATTTCCGATCCCGGGATCCTGTTGTCACCGGACGCGAACATCTTTTTCGCCGGCGAGCACCTGAGCCTGCTGCAGGGCTGGCAGGAGGGGGCCATACTCTCCGCCTACCACGCGATCGACGGCATCGTCGCACGCGATGTCGTCTAGCGGTTTTTTTCCTCGTCCCGGTACAGCGTGCCAAACAGGAAGTCGCACAGTGGATAGGTGATATTGAAGTTGTATCGCGTCATCCACCGCCGGTTGTGATGCCGGATATGGTGCTGCCGCAGCCGGCTCATGAACGGCAGGCGCCCGATCCAGGACTGCGGCTTCGAGTGGTACGCGAAATGCAGGAGTTCATAATTCAGGAAATACAACACCGCCGTCAGAACGAACAGGAAAGCGACGTTTGGCGACAACAGGAAATACAGTAACGCCCCTACCGGTACCGCAAAGAAGCCGATGAAAAACACCAGCAGCACCGGCGGAAACAGCACCGCCTTGTAGTCCTGGCTGGAATCGAAGGTAGCTGCCTGGTCGGTAAAGAACGCGTGATGTTCGACCGAGTGGCGTTGAAACACGGCGGACAGGTAGCGTTTCCTGTGATGCATGGGACCGCGGTGCCCGAGGTATTCGCTGAGATTGGCGTAGGCGAAGGTCAGTGGAATTGTCAGCCACTCCAGTGTCCGTACATCCTCGAGCTGGATCACGCAGAGCAGGGCGAGAGCAAGACAAACAGTAATGGTCGTAGCCAGATGCAAAGGCCCGGAGTAGCCGGGAGAAATCCGTTTTGCCCGGAACAGGGCACGGGCTTCGTCAACCCCAGGTTGCGGCATGTTCGCCTACGTCAGCAGTTCATGGTCGGCCGGCAGCTTGTGGGTGACCCACATCGCGAGGCGATGCTTGATATTTGGCAGCGACTTTTGATCATTCGGCAAAGGGATGATCTCCTTGTCGTGCACCAGCAGGCGGTAGGCATATTCTATTTTGAGGTCATGGCTGTCGGTGGGCTCGAATTCGACGATGCCGCGCCGCACGGCGTCGTCCATGACGATTCGCAGCGCTTCCCGCAGAAGCCCCGTTTCATTCTTCAGCTTCTTCGTCACCGCGGCATCCGAAAATGACCCAGGAAGCCAGTCTAACAGCGGATCAGGCCGTCCCGTGAAATACGGTGCAGGGTTTATTTGGCGACTTGGCAGGGCACGGCAGTCAGCGGGTGGCCTGTGACGGGAT
>DATICC010000081.1:0-6543 GCA_035457045.1 Woeseiaceae bacterium
CATGCCTGCCGCCGATGGCGAAGCCCTGGCCGGCGTCGTTGCACTGCAGCCATTCAGTGCCGTCGGGCTATTACGCTCGCTGGTGGTCGCGCAGGCTGCCCGCTCTGCGGGTTGTGGCTCAAAGCTCGTGCAGGCCGTGGAGCGCACAGCCGCGAGGTCCGGCGTGCGGCAACTCTGGCTGCTCACGACGGGAGCCGAGCACTACTTCGAAAAGCTCGGTTTTCTTGCGACATCCCGCGCTCTCGCGCCACCGGAGATTCGCCAGACCGCGGAGTTCACCAGCCTGTGTCCGGACAGTGCAGTCCTGATGTGCAAATCGCTGCAGCCCTGAATCCTGAGGCCGGGTGGCACCGGCGGATCGTGAATCGCGCGCGTTCAGACCAGTCGGCGACGATCCCAGAGTACTTCCTTGCCGGTTTCCGAGCGAGCCAGGCACCTTGCAATGACAAACAAAAGATCGGACAGGCGGTTCAGGTAGCGAATCACTTCGTCGCGCACCGGCTCCTGTTTCTTCAGGCTGTTGCAACGCCGTTCGGCTCGCCGAACGATGGTGCGCGCAAGATGGCAGGCAGAAGCGGCTGCGCCACCCCCGGGCAGGATGAAATCTTTCAAAGGTGGCAGGTCCGCATTGAAGGCATCGAGCTGGTCTTCCAGCCGATCGATGAAATCCTGTCGGATGGCCACGTGCCCGGGTATGCAAAGTTCCCCACCGAGATCGAAGAGGTCGTGCTGCACCTCTGTCAGGCAACGCCGGATCGGCGTTGCGACCTGCTCCACCGCAAGGACCATGCCGATTGCGCTGTTGGCCTCGTCGACCGTGCCATAGGCTTCCACCCTGGGACTGTCTTTGGCCACACGGGTACCGTCGCCAAGACCGGTGGTGCCATCGTCGCCGGTCCGTGTGTAAATCTTGCTAAGCCTGTTACCCATGCCGCGCTTACCCCTGAAACATATGCCGCAAACCGGCAGCTACTGTGCCGCGCAAGCCGGTATGGTGTCCAGCCGGCGAGCGCCAGTGAGGAGCCGGGCCGGATGCTACTGACCGTCGTCACTTGTGCGGGAGCAGTGAACCGGTAATAGTCTTGAGCCAGCGAGTATTGCGCGGAGCAAGCGCCTGAATTACCGGGAACCCACAAGATCGAAGGAACTTGCGGTAGCGCTGGAGGCAGCGACTGCTGCCGCCGCTATCAGTCGCCGGTACTACCGGGGCAACCTGACCGTCACAACGAAAGAGGACCGGACGCCGGTCACACAGGCGGACATCGAGTGCGAGAACGAAATCCGCCGCATCATCCTCGACGCGTTTCCACAGCACGGATTCTTCGGCGAAGAGACCGGACATACCCGCAGCGGGGCGAGCAGCCAGTGGCTGGTGGACCCGATCGACGGGACCAAGAGCTTCATACGCCAGTACCCGTTTTTCTCGACGCAGATCTGCCTGATGCGGGACGGCGAAGCGGTACTCGGCGTATCCAGCGGCACCCTGTTTGACGAACTTGCCTGGGCGGAGAAAGGCCACGGCGCGTGGCTGAACGGCTTACGTATCCGGGTCAGCGACATTGACGATCCGGCGCGTGCCACGGTCTCGACGGGGAATCTCAGGTCGCTGGCGTCCGGATCGGGATGGGAGGCGTTGCGGAGCATCGTCGCGTCCTCGGATCGGATCCGCGGCTACGGCGATTTCTATCATTACCACCTGCTTGCGTCGGGCAGGATCGAGGCGGTGATCGAATCCGATGTCAACATCCTGGACATTGCCGCGCTGGCCGTGATCGTGACCGAGGCCGGTGGCATTTTTACCGATCTGAACGGCGCGCCACCGGGGCTGCTGACGCGGTCCGTCCTCGCTGCCAACCCGCTGCTGCACGGACGCTACCTGGAAGCGCTCAGGGGTTTCATTCCCTGACGGAGGCAGGCGCTCCGCCCCCGCCGCTCGCGACGAACAGCTCCTGGTCGTGCCAGGTCACGGCTTCGATCGGCGTGGCATAGAGTTCACTCAGATTGGCAGGATTGAGCACTGAACGGGTCTCACCGAGTCGCCAGCGCCCGTTGCCATAAAGCAGGAGGCACTGGTCGGCGAAACGCGCCGCCAGGTTGACATCGTGCAGGCTCGCCATGACGGTTTTACCCGACCGGCACAGGGCACGAAACAATTGCAGCACAGCCAGCTGATGTTGCGGGTCGAGATGATTGCTCGGCTCATCGAGCAGATAGACATCGGGGCGTTGTGCAAGCACCTGCGCAATGGCAACGCGTTGCCTCTCGCCGCCGGACAATGTTGCCAGATCGCGGCCGGCGAACAGGTCCAGATCGACGGCCCTGAGTGCATCATGTGCGATCTGGCGGTCTGCATCCGATTCCCAGCGCAGGTGATGGATATGCGGGTGCCTTCCGATCATGACAGTGTCCATGACGGTCGAGGGAAAAATGTCCTCGTTGTGCTGCGGCAGGAGGGCCAGATGCCGCGCTATCGCCCTGCGCCGTACGCTCGCCAGTGTCGCGCCATGCAATGACACTGTTCCGCCGGACGGGAACCGCAGCCCGGCCAGCGTGTGCAGCGTCAGCGATTTTCCGCTGCCGTTTTGCCCCAGCACGGCCAGGAATTCGCCTTGCGCGAGCGCAAGTTGCAGGTCCGATACCAGTTGGCGTCCGGGCACTGCAATGCAAAGGTGCTCACAGCCCAGCACCTGTGTCGGGGAAGAATTCATCGGCAAAGCGTACCAGCTTGCGGGCTCTGGCGGTCGCGCGTTGGCCTATTCGCGAAGCAGGCGAATCTCGCTGGCGGTTTCAGCGCCGATGATGACGTACCTTAGGCTCTTTGGAACCATGGCGTCGTACTCGGAGACGGCGATCCGGCCGCCCATGATCTCCGCCAGCTGCTGCGGGTAGCGCGGCTTCCGGTCGGGTTCCGCATAGCCCTGTGGAAATACGGGGATGCCGTTCGCCGGGTCGTACTTGTCGGTGGCGCCAAGCGTGTGCAGGAACTCATGAGCAATGATTACATTGTTGGTACCAGCCTGACGCCGGTCGGCAAACGCATTCACGATGCCGACCATGCCTTTTTGCATCCCGATCGAATTCTCCAGCGCGAAGTCCGTTTGCGGCGAGTGGTATCGTACGAAAATCCTGACGTCCGGCGCCGGATCGTCCTGATCGGAAGTGACGCTGCCGGCCCACCAGCGCAGGCGCAAGCTCCAGAGCATTGTTTGCAGCACTGAAGGATTCGACTGCAAAGCAGGTGGCTGCGCCATTACTTCTCTGCCGAGTTCCATGTGCAACGGGCGTTCGAGTTCATGGCCGAACTTGCGAATTTCGCGGGCGATGAAATCCTCGATTGCGGAAAAGTCGGATTCCTGCAAGCCGCCGATATAGCGCTGGCTGGCCTCGCTGCCATCGGCGTTGATCGGATACACCTTGACCCAAAGCGTATTGTTCCAGTCCGTGCTGCGCGATTGTGTAAGCCAGGTACTGACCGCCACAAAAAACAGGATCATCAGCAGTATTCCGATGCGTATGGCTTTGAACATGCTTTTTTCGGCGCTGCGAAATTGAACTTTCGCTGATTAGACCCTGCGGCGCCCGGGGTCGCCGCCGACCAGGTCGCAATTCCCGGGACTATTGGCCGGGAACCGCGGCGGCAGGCGACAGCTCGGGCGGGATGCGAGCTGCGCTTGCCTGCTCGAAGGCATAGGCAATCTCGATAAGCTGCTTCTCGCTGAATGCTCCGCCGATGAACGACAGTCCGATTGGCATTCCTGATATGAAGCCCGCTGGTACGGTAACCGCCGCATAGCCGGAGATTGCTGCGAACGATGAGCTTCCAACGCTGAAATTATCGCCGTTGATGTGGTCGATCATCCACGCCGGCCCGTTTGACGGTGCGATGAGCGCATCGAGTTTGTGCTCGCGAATCGCCGAGTCGATACCCTCGCGCATGATCCTCTTGCTGTCGGCGAGAGCCGCCTGGTATGCCTCGTCGGTCAGTGGCCCCTTGCTCTCTGCTTCCATGAAAATATCCTGGCCGAAGATCGGCATGACGGAGTCGGCGTGTGCATCGTTGAAGTCGATGATCTCACGCAAGCTGCCTGCGTCCGCTCCGGACGCTCGAAGGTACTCGTTCAGGTCCGCCTTGAATTCGTACAGCAGCACTTCGTACTCTGCGTCTCCGGCGCCCGAGGTATCGATCTCCACCGGATCGACGATAGCGGCACCGCCGCCTTGCAGGATCCCGATACTTTTCTCGACTATGCTGTCGATCCGGGGATCCTTGCCCGCGCCGGAGTGGGTGCGCAGCACTCCGATGCGTTTGCCGGCCAGTGCGTCTGCGCTTAGGTGCGCCGTGTAATCGGTAATGCCACCACTGCGTGCATCCGACGCCGGGTCCCGCGGATCAATCGCCGCCAGAACGTTCAGGAGCACTGCCGCATCGCGCACATTGCCCGCCATCGGGCCTGCCGTATCCTGACTGTGGGCAATCGGAATAATCCCGTCCCGGCTGACCAGCCCGAGCGTAGGCTTGATACCCACGATGCCGTTGATTCCCGCCGGACAAATGATGGAGCCGTCGGTTTCGGTGCCCACCGCGAGCACCGCCATGCCGGCCGCCACGGCGACCGCCGAACCGCTGGAAGATCCACAGGGTGTACGGTCGGTGTCGTAGGGATTGCGTGTCTGCCCCCCCAGGCTGCTCCAGCCGCTGGACGAAAAGGAGGAGCGGAAATTCGCCCATTCACTCAGATTGGTTTTGCCGAGAATCACGGCGCCTGCCTCACGCAGCCGCGCCACCAGGAAAGCATCGTCCGGGGGCCGATGCCCGGACAGCGCAAGCGAGCCAGCCGATGTGACCATCCGGTCACCGGTATCGATGTTGGCCTTCAGCAATACGGGGATTCCATGCAGCGGTCCGCGCGGTCCGGACGTACGGCGTTCGCGGTCGAGTTCTTCCGCGATCTGCAGCGCGTCGGGGTTCACTTCGATAACTGCACGCAGTGCCGGTCCATCGCGATCCAGCGCATCGATGCGCGCGAGGTAGTAACGCACGAGGTCGGTGGCGCTCAACTCGCCACGATGCATCGCGTCCTGCAGCGCAGCCACGTCCCATTCCGTGTAGTCGGCCCCGCGATGTTCTCCACAGGAGACCAGCAGCAACGCGGCGAGACACGCCCATGCACGGCGCATCGCCGAGCCTGTTTTCGCGGCGCTATGTACGACCGTCAAGGCGGATTCGACCTCTTTCAGCCGGGGTTGCGGAAACGCAGGACCACCTGGTCGGTGCGGCCACGTATCGCCGGGTCGAACACATTCTTCATGTGATCGTCATCGGGATTCCGCAATATGCCAGACTCATCCTCGAACACGAAACCCGCGGCTTCAATTTCTGCGCGAATGACAGCGGGGTCGATGCGATGCAAGGTACCGCCGGTCTCCACGGGTGAGCCGCTTTCCGCAACATGGTCCACAATGCCGAGGATGGCTCCCGGTTTCATGCCGGACCGGATCTCGGCGAGCAGCGCCGGCCCGTCGATCCTGGCCCAGCCGTCTTCCGGGTTCACGTAGTAGATGTCATGGTAGGAGAGGATCATTACGACCGCATCGAACTTGCCTGCGGGTAGCGCGAGCTCATTGTTCTCGGCGACCAGCACGTCGACGTTCGGCAGCCGCGCGTCGGCGTAACGAGCCGTGGTCTCTTCGCCGACAAAACCGAGGTACGCAGCATTCGTATGCGCAGTAACGCTCCCTGCCGGACCGACGACATAGGACAGCAACTCGCTGAAATAACCGCCACCGGAAAACAGGTCGAGCACCTCCATTCCGGGCTCGATGCCGAAGAATTGCATGACCTCGGCTGGTTTGCGCGCCGCGTCCCGCTCCCGGTCCGCTTCGCTCCGCGCCGAATTATTGACCGCCATGACATAAACGGACTCTTCGGCCGGCACCGACATCGTGCTTGAGGCAGCCGCTGCGGCAGGCTGGTCATTACCGCCTGGCTGACCGCAGGCAGCAGCCAGGAACAGGGCGGCGGCAAGGCTGGCTATCGATCTGTGTTCGACTCTCATAAGTAATCCCGGTGTGTTTTTGGGAACCCGGGTATGGACCAGGGTGGCAGGTCAAAGTGCCAGAGGCTGAAGCCAGCCGCAAATAAAAAGCCCCGCGTTTGACGGCGGGGCTAATTTCTCTTTTTTTAAAAGAGGTAACTGTTCATTCGGCTACCAGATACAGACATATTATTGTTATCGGATCTGGATCTTCTTTTTGTTTTAATTATTGTTCTTCTGGCGTCTAAATCCTGTTTGTATCGATTTTCCGGTGGCCGGTTGCAGTTACACTTCGCTTGGGCAGCCTATACAAAGCAAGAGGTATGCCACACGGTGTTAAGTGCCCGATTATCAGCAACTTACGACAGCGCACAACAAGCCGGCTTAAGTCCGCGCCTGGAACTGTAAGATATATCGACACAATGTTGCGACGCAGTATTTTTCGTTTGAAAAACAGTAACTTATAAATTGTTGAATCGAATGACAATTTTTTGCGGACGGACAAGGA
>DATICC010000082.1:0-5833 GCA_035457045.1 Woeseiaceae bacterium
CGGCTTCCAGGCACAAGTCCGAGGTGGTCTGGTCCTTCTCGGCGACGTGCCGCCGCTCGACGCCGGTACGCGTGCGGATCCATTCGTCGGTCGTGTCGACCATTTTTTCCAGGTCGGCATTCGTCAGGATGCGCTTGGGCAGGAAACGGCCCGTTCCGGCGATTCTCGAATAGATCATGCGGCTTCCCGTTGCAAAAAGTTCCCGATCTGTGCCGGCACCTGGTTCCTCACCTCGACCAGTGCGGTATCGATGGCGTGCTGAAACGCATAGGCGTCCGCCCCGCCGTGGCTCTTGATAACGATACCATTTAGTCCGACCAGGGAGGCACCATTGTATTTGCGCGAGTCCATTTCGACCCGCAACCGCTTCAGCACAGGTGATGCGAGGACCGCCTGTACCCTGGCGAGGAAGTTTCTGGTGAAAGCACGCCGCAGATAATGCGAGGCAAGCCCAACTGTGCCCTCCATGGTCTTCAGGGCGACATTGCCGGTGAATCCGTCGGCCACGACGACGTCGGCCTTGCCGGAGAATATTTCATTCCCCTCTATGAAGCCGACGTAGTTCAGGGCGCTGGCTGAAAGCAGCGCCGCGGCATCCCTGACGGTATCGTGGCCTTTCGTGTCCTCGACACCGATATTGAGCAGCGCGACTCGCGGATGCTCGATATGCCGTATGTCGCCAGTAACGATCGAGCCCATCACGGCGAATTGGTACAGCTGCTGCGGATCACTGATCGTGTTGGCGCCAAGATCCAGCATGTGCACTGTGCCGCCGATGGCCGGCAATTCGGCAATGATCGCTGGCCGATCGATTCCTGGCAGCATTTTCAGTACGAATTTGGCCGTGGCCATCAGCGCGCCGGTGTTGCCGGCGCTGACGCAGGCTTGCGCGGTGCCGTCCTTCACCAGGTCTATGGCAACGCGCATCGAGGAATTCTTCTTGCGGCGCAAGGCATCGACGGGAGACTCCGACATGCCGACGACTTCGGTGGCGTGATGGATGGTCAGACGGTCGGTCGCGCCAATGATGCGGCTCACCATGCCCGTCAGCGTGTTCTCATCGCCGACCAGGACCAGCTTCAGTCCGGCGTTTGCGTTGAGTGATACGGATGCAGCGCGTACGACTACCTCGGGACCGAGGTCGCCGCTCATGGCATCGACGGCTATGACAGAGTTGGATTCCACGGAATCGTCGGGCCCGGCGCAGCCGCCGGCCCGAAAACCGGGACGGTTACTCTTCCGTGATCTCTTCGGCTTTTACGATGACTTGTTTGCCGCGGTAAAAACCGTCCGGCGTCACGCGGTGCCGCAGGTGCGTCTCGCCCGAGGTCGGATCGACAGACAGCGCAGGAGCACTGAGCTTGTCATGTGCGCGCCGCATCCCGCGGGTCGAAGGTGTCTTGCGACTTTTCTGAACAGCCATTGTTATCTCCATTCAACGATGACATCGGCGTGCCACCATACTTGCATCTAGTCCTGCATTTGCGACTTGAGGTCCGCAAACGGCCTGGTCGTGTTGCTGTGTTCTGCCGCCGGCGCAGCGATCGCTTCCGGTCGACAAATTGTCTCATCGCCGTGCCTTGGCGCCAGCGGCAACGCCATGATCAGGGTTTCTTCGACGACGTCGGCCGGCCGCAGCCATTCCTCATCCAGTTCCCAGGTTTCAAAGCCGGGCACCTCACCTGCCGCATTGCCGTATTGCACCAGCAGGAGCTTGAGCTCCTCCCGAACCGGGTATACGAACGGCTGCAGGCAGCGGTTGCAAAGTGCCGCTATCTGCGCCGTCACCGTGCCGATCAGGGTAACGAATTCCCGCCGCCCGCCGGCCCAGCCGAAGCGGAGTGTAATCTCTACCGGAAATTGCCGCCATTTGGCGAGCGCAGACCGTGCCGCCACGAGCTCTGTCCCGATGATCGCCGCAAGTCGCGGGAAACTATCGATATTCTCTTTAGTTTCAATTACTTGCTGTCTGTCCGCCAGCTCCGCCGGCGTGCAGCGAACTGTAAGCGGGCTGGCCATGGCGGGGCGCATCATAAGGGCGAATCAGGGACCTGTCAAAGAACCCGGCCGACCCGTCCGACGTCCGACGCCGACATTTTCCGGGAAGGCCGCGCCAAAACTCGCTAGACTTGACAAAAAAGAACCACAAGCTGCTGATATTCTATGCAAAACCCTTCCGCACCCCGCATCGTGCTGGCCTCCTCGTCGAGCTACCGTCGTGGTCTGCTGGATCGCTTCCTGAACGACTACGAGGCGGTGTCACCCGACGTCGACGAAAGCGCGTGGCCGGACTTGCCGCCGGAGGAACTGGCACCGCTGCTTGCCAGGAAAAAAGCCGAGGCGGTTTCGAGCAAGTACCGGGACGCGCTGGTCATCGGTGCCGACCAGCTCGCCGTGCTGGACGAACTGGTGCTCGGCAAGCCGGGCGACCATCAGCATGCTGTCGAGCAGCTGCTCGCTGCATCCGGTAAAGCAGTGCGCTTTCTCACTGCCGTTTGCCTCCTCGACCCGGTCACGCGCAAGCGCTATGAGCATGTCGACACCACCACGGTACGCTTCCGCAATTTTGACCGTCGCCTGGCGGAGAATTACCTGCGGCATGACCAGCCGTACGACTGTGCAGGCAGTTTCAAACTGGAGGGCGCCGGGTTCGTACTCTTCGAATCGGTCAGCACGGACGATCCCACAGCGCTGATCGGCATGCCCATGATATGGCTGTCCGGCCAGCTGCAGGAACTCGGCTACCTGTTACCTTAGTCTCCTGCCGCGACCAATCCTGGCCGCCCGGCCTGCCGGTCCGACAGCCTGTTCAGGAATTCATCGAGGTCGTCGGCCAGCGGCGCCGTGAAATGCAGCTCGTTGCCGTGTTCGTCGGGAAATGAAATGGATTGCGCATGAAGAAACAGGCGCTTCAGGCCCAGCTTCCGCAGTTCGGCGTTCCCCTGCTGATTACCGTAGCGCTCGTCCCCGGCCAAAGGATGGCCGATATGCGCCGCATGCACGCGGATCTGGTGTGTTCGTCCGGTCAGTGGCTCGCACTGTAACAGGCTCAATTGGCCGAACGATCGGGACAAACGCATGCGCGTCTGCGCCGGCTTGCCCTCGGCGCTGACGATCACGTGACGCTCTCCGCCTTGCCGGTGCTGTACCAGCAGCGGCGCATCGATCAGTTGCTCACCGAGCTGCCAGTCGCCGATTGCCAGTGCGAGGTAATTCTTCTCGACCATGCCATCGCGAAACAGGGCGTGCAGGTTGCGCAGCGCGCTGCGCCGCTTGGCCAGGACCAGGCAGCCCGAGGTCTCGCGATCCAGCCGGTGTGCGAGCGACAGGTCGCGAAGCTCGGGGCGCGCATTTCTCAGGATCTCTATTGCGCCGAAACTGATGCCGCTGCCACCGTGCACCGCCATGCCTCCCGGCTTGTTCACCACGAGCATTTGGCGATCCTCGAAGATTACGTTATCCAGCAGGGCGCGGCCGGCGCCGGCGGGTGGAGCATCCCTGTCGATACTCACGCGTGCAGGTGGTACCCGCACCTCGTCGCCTGCTGCAAGCTTGTACTCCGCGCTGACCCGCCCGCCATTTACCCGCACCTCGCCGCGGCGCAGGATCCGGTACAGGCGGCTCCTGGGCAAACCCGGCAATTCGCGGCGCAGGAAGTTGTCGATGCGCTGGCCTGCCTGCTCCTCGTCGATGCGAATTTTGCGCACCTTTGTCTGGCGCATGGCCGGATCGGCAACGCTACGGCTCTCGTTCAATGGCGGGTCCCGTGGCTGATATTCAAGTCGCGTCAATGGCTTATTTGTCATTGCTGCAGCGGATTGCTGTGCTATATTACCCGCCCGTGTAGGCACGAGCTTGAATTTCCGTCCCGTGCCGTCACGTCGCGAAAGACCGGTCAGCCCGGTCCGACAGCAAAGACGACTGAATTTCCGACACCGCCAAGAGCGAGGTCGGCTTCCAAATGGCAGCAAGCCTGGGTTTTCGGCATGCGCCAGAGCGGACAAACCGCAGGGTACACATGATTTATTTCCTGCTGAGCCTGATGATCGACCAGTCCGGTGATCGTCGGCCCGGCCAGAAGTCAGCATTCCGCGACACCGGCGCTACGCGCCGGTCTCGGCGATTTGCACCCATTCCCTGCCCCGCCGCTCCGGCTACTCCACGCCAGACCCGATTGCTGCCCTTCCACAACCTTGAAGCAGGGCACCATGAAAAGAATGTTAATCAATGCAACTCAGCAAGAAGAGTTGCGAATGGCGATGGTCGATGGCCAGCGCCTCTACGATCTCAATATCGAGCTACCGTCTAGCGAACGCAAGAAAGCCAATATCTACAAAGGAAAGATCACGCGCATCGAGCCCAGCCTCGAAGCGGCTTTCGTAAATTACGGTGCCGACCGGCACGGCTTCCTGCCACTGAAGGAAATCTCTCCGGAATATTTCCTGACCGACGTCGATTCGGGCAAACCGAATATCAAGGCCGTACTCAAGGAAGGCCAGGACATCGTCGTCCAGATCGACAAGGAAGAACGCGGCAACAAGGGCGCTGCACTGACGACCTTTGTCAGTCTCGCCGGCCGGTTCATCGTACTGAAACCCAACAAGCCCCGTTCCGGCGGCGTGTCGCGCCGCATCGTCGGCGAAGATCGCGACCTCGCCCGCGAATCGGTGCGGGAAGTGGAGGTGCCGCCCGGCATGAGCATGATCCTGCGCACCGCGGGTATCGATCGCAGTTCCGAGGAACTGGAATGGGACCTGAAGAATCTGCTGGCCATCTGGGAAGCAATCAAAAAGGTGGTGGTCGAGCGGCCTTCGCCGTTCCTCATCTATCGCGAGAGCAATGCGGTCGTGCGCGCCTTGCGTGACTACCTCACGGCCGAGGTCGGCGAAATACTCATCGACGACGAGAACGCGTACAAGGAAGCCGCGGAATTCGTCGGACACGTGATGCCGCAGAACCTGCGCAAGCTGAAGCTTTACACGGACGATGTTCCGCTTTTTACGCGCTTCCAGATCGAATCGCAGATCGAATCTGCATTTGCACACTCGGTTACGCTGCCCTCCGGAGGCAGCCTGGTCATCGACCATACCGAGGCGCTGGTGTCGATCGACATCAATTCCGCTCGCGCCACGAAGGGCGGCGATATCGAAGCAACTGCGTTGAATACCAACCTCGAAGCGGCCGACGAAATCGGCCGCCAGTTGCGCCTGCGCGACCTCGGTGGCCTGGTCGTCATCGATTTCATCGACATGGGACCGCAGAAGAATCAGCGCGACGTGGAAAACCGGCTGCGCGATGCCGTGAGCCAGGATCGTGCGCGGGTGCAGATCGGCAAGATCTCCCGTTTCGGCCTGCTGGAAATGTCGCGGCAACGATTGCGGCCTTCGCTTGGCGAATCGAATTACCTGACCTGCCCGCGTTGCTCCGGCATCGGCAATATCCGCAGCGTCGAGTCGCTGGCTCTGGCCATCCTGCGCATCATCGGCGAAGAAACGCGAAAGGAACGCACCGCCAAGGTCATCGCGCAGCTTCCGGTCGAGGTTGCCACCTATCTCCTCAACGAAAAACGCGACTGGGTACAGAACCTCGAGGCGCGCAGCGAGACGCAGGTCATATTGATCGCAAACCCCGGCCTCGAGACTCCGCATTACCGTATTCGTCGGGTACGCGACGACCAGGTTGAATTGCCAGAAAACATAGGGACGAGCTACAAGCTGGCGGAAGTGGACGTGGATCTCGAAGCGCCGCAGGCCGTGCAGGACAAGAAACCTGTGGAGCAGGCGGCGATCGTGACAGTCACTGCACCGGCCCCCGCCCCGGTCGTGACGGCCGA
>DATICC010000083.1:0-3527 GCA_035457045.1 Woeseiaceae bacterium
ATGAGCGGGATCAGCAACATCGGCAGAAACTGCACCAGCATGTACGGACGCAGGTCACCGGCACCGTTGCTTTCCGTGACAAACCAGTAGACCACGGATCCCACGCCCGCCAGCAGGAGCGGCAGCAGGAGCTGTCGCCCGATCGACAGGCTGACATGTTCTGCGATCACTATCGACAACAGGCTTGCGAAAACCAGTGTCATCGGCAGCCTGTCCCACACCATGGAATCATTGCCAGGCGCGGAGTGGTACCAGGCGGAACCGAATGCGGTCAACAACACGCCGGCAAAAAGAAGGCGGTAGGCAGGAGCCAATGATTGCAGGTCATCGCGGGCCTGGCTCGTCGACAGGTATCGCAGTCCGCCGATGCCGGCAAGCAGGAACGGCAGGTTCGAAACGACATTCCAGAAGTTCGTGACGCCGAGGATCCGGCGGCTGTCGGCAAACAGGTGATAGGCGGGATCCTGTTCAATCGGATCGAGCAGGAATGCGCCCGCGGCCAGCACGGTCGCGACCACCAACAGTGCCGCGTGCTTCATTTTTCGTGAACGCTCGATGCGCAGTCGACGGCGGTCATCGGAAATTCGATGCTTCGGTCCTGGCCGTTGATCGTGCCCTCGATTCGGCCAACCAGCTGCTGGTCCGAGCGGCGGTACGCGACCCGCTGTGGAAAATCATGATCCGGATTCTCGAACACGACCTCGTCCGGCGAGATCGAGATCATGACAAAAGTGGTCAGGGTCTGACCGGACGGCAACGCGATGTAGAGGAGGCCCCCATCTTCCGTCTCGATGATTCGCAAGAACTCGAAAGCCGTCGTCTTGCCCCCGCGCACCGTACGACTCACGGCGAACATCGAACCTCCGGCGGGCATGGTCCATTGTTCCCCCGAGCCAGGCTCCGCGCTGTCGCTGGCCCAGCATCCGCTGAGCCAGCTCACGTCGCCGATCTCAGTTCCGGAGGCCGCTGCGCCTCCAAGCAGGACGAATACCGCCAGGGACGCGCCCCGGCGGCGCTTTCGCCACGAGATCAATGCCCTGTTCATTTCTCTCCTCCTGCGGGACCGTAGAAGATCACCCATGCGCTGAAGTCGTCGCTGAAATCCTCGAAACGATGCACGACCCCGGCGGGCACGAACAATGCTTCGCCGGGCTCGAATGGCTGTCGAGCACCGTTCAGAAAAAAGAAACCACGACCTGACTGGATCACATAGATTTCGTCACGATCGTGAGGGTTCTGCCTGTCGATCCGTTGCGGCTTGTAACAGCCGAGCTGCATGCTGCCATGCTCGAGCAACACTGTGTATTCGCCGTCATCGGATTTCGCGGCCGACTCCAGTGCACGTCTGGCCGTGTAACGCTCCGTCATCTGCACATTCCCCCGCTTCCAATCTGCCCGCAAGGCCTATGACAACGCTCGCCGGAATCGTTCGCCGATGCCGGTCAGCCTGGACAGGGATTCATTCGAGTACACGATACGCAGGTATTTCGAGCAATTTTCGCTGCCCCAGTTGACCATGGCAGTTGCCGCAATATCCGCGGCCTGCAACAGCTTGCGGGATGCGGTCGCGCCATCGATACCGTTGGGAGAAACGTCAATGAGAAACGACCAGCCGCCATGCGGCGGGATAACGTGGAATTCACGCAACTCGCCGAGCAACAGGTCGCGGCGTGCCTGCAATTCGATCACGCTGTCGCCAATACCGTCGTTCGGGTCGTCAATCGCGATTGCGACGGCCTGCATGGCAATCCCGGTCTGACAGACGACGTTGCTTATGCTGACTCGGGCGACATCCGCAATAATGGATGCCGGGCCGACGATCCAGCCGACCCGCCAGCCGATCATGCGGTATTCCTTGGATGCGGAACCGACCGTGATGACCCTTTCCCGCATGTCCCTGAACGACGCGGGATGTATGACGGTCCTGCCGTCGAACAGCAGGCGCTCCATTGCCGAGTTATTGATGAGCCAGCAGTCGGCCATTTCGCAAAAACGGGTCAGGGCCTGCCATTCCGACTCCGTAAACACCGCGCCGGTCGGCATCGAGGGGCTCATCAGGAGCGCGGCGGTCACCGGCACGGGATCGATGCGCGACAGTGCGTCCAGGTCCAGGCGCCATCCGGACGGGGATGGGAGCAGTGGAACGTAGCGCGGCACGCCGCCGGCCAGGCGGACGCGGTTGATCAGCCCGACGTAGGTCGGGTCCGTCATCAGGACCTCGTCGCCCGGCTCGAGAGTCGCCAGCAGTACATTCAGCACGCCGCACAAGCCGCCGGCACTGATGATGCATTCGGTTTTCCAGTCGTAGTCCTGGCGTGCCTGGCGTCCGACCAGCCGGCTTGCGGCCTGCCGGAGGGTATCCATGCCCAGGAAAGGAAGGTAGCTGTTGGCTTCGTCCATACCGGCAGCGTGCCGGGTCGCGGCGATCGCGGTGGCAGGCGGCGCAATGTTGGTGTCGAGGTTCTCGAGGCGCAGCACCGCGGGATTGCTGAGGCTGTCGGCCAGTTCGCCCATCTGTTCGACACCGATCCGGGTGATGTACTTCAGCCGAGATACAGACATGGCGATCTCAGAACAGGGCGCGTATGAGCAGAAGGAATCCGAACACGGCCATCGGGATACCTATCGGTGCTGCGACGATGGTAAGGGTTATTGCGACACCGGCAGCCATCAGCGCGAGGCCCAGTATCGCGCAGATGATCCTGCCGGTGATTTCCAGTATCAGCGTCAGCAATCGCCAGACTGCATGAAATGGCCACAAAATCCAGGGGACTGACCGGTCGTCGCTGCTCATGAAGATGCCGATTGCTTTCGTGCAAAATAACTGTGATAGGCGCGATCCATCGATTTGTCGGTAATTTGCAGCCCAGCAATGGCTTCGTCCAGCACTCCGATCTCGCGCGCATCCTTGATACCGTCCGCCGCAACGACTTCGAGCAGCATGATCATCAGGCTTTCCTTTTGACTGTCACTGAGCGCACGCTGCAGATTCCTCAGCAAAGTCGAGGCATCCTGCAACTCCGATGCGTCATCAAGCGCGCGAACGACGAGCTCGAGCGCCGCAGCTTCCTTCAGCGAGAATCCCCGTTGCAGTGCCGATACCAGTCGTTCCGTTTCCTGCGTCGCAATGCTGCCGTCACTGCGCGCGGCAATGGCAAGAAGGCAGGCAACGTCATACTGTGTTTCCGGCGTCAAAGGCGTGGCCAAGGGTCAAATTCTTCGAGGGTGGAATTTACTCTCAATTGTGCCGCAAAATTGCGGACAATGTACGCCGATTACGAATAGCCGGAAGGGGTGACTCATGACGCGCGCGACCGCAAGACACATACTCGTTGACACCAGGAGTCAGTGCGAGGCGTTGAAGAAAGAAATCGCAGGCGGAGCCGATTTTGCAGACCTGGCCAGGCAATATTCTTCCTGTCCGTCGGGCAGCCAGGGCGGCGACCTCGGAGAATTCAGTCCGGGAATGATGGTTCGTGAGTTCGACAAGGTCGTGTTCAGCGCCGAAATCAACACCGTGCAGGGTC
>DATICC010000084.1:0-2652 GCA_035457045.1 Woeseiaceae bacterium
CTTCGGCGATCCGCGCGGCGCGATGGAATTCGCAACGCAACTGTACCGCGACATGATCAAACCACCGTTGCCGGCCGTTGGCTTCTATTCCGGCTGGAACCCGGCGCGTGGCCAGGTGCTCATGTCGCCTGTACACGTCGAGGACGTCGCACTGGCATTCGACAGAGCGCTGGATGATGACGCCGTGACAGGCAAGACCATTACGCTCGCAGGGCCGGAAACACTTTCCTGGACAGAGATGCTCGGACGAATTGCCGCAAGTACGGGCCGCCGCAAGTGGATCGTCCCGATGCCGCTGGGTGTCATGAAAGTCGCGGCGGCAGCGTTGGACCGGCTGCCGCTCTTTCCCGTCACGCGCGACCAGTTGACCATGCTCGCCGACGGAAACACAGGTGATCCGGCAGATCTGCAAAAGCTGATCGGCAGGCCGCCGCGAGCATTCAACGCCCAGAACCTCGCTTACCTCGGGCGCCAGTGAACACTGCGCCGATTGCTCCGGATCGCGACATCCATATTCAGTGTTCGCACGCAGCGACATGAAGATCTCAACCAGTGCATTGCCGGTTGATGCGCTGTTGCAGAAGTACAGTCGGCCCTCGGCCCGTGCTGGTGAGGTTTACTACACCGATTGCTACCAGGCTAGCGAGCCGGGACGGATCGCGCTAAACGATTACGTTTACGCGTTCTACACAAGCTGGCTGTTTCGTCTTGAAAGATGGATCCTGGAACATCTGGTACACAAACCGTCTACAGATGAAGAGGCGCGCAAACTCGCAGACGGACTGATCGCCGACTTCGCTGCATGGCATGTCGAGGTGCGAACGCCTACTCAACTGATGATGTGCGACTTCCTGGGCAGGACGCGGTCCTGGCTCATGGTCGAAGAAGTGACAGACACGAACCCGCCGCATACCTTACTGCGCTTCGGTTCGGCGGTGGTACCCGGTGGCGACAAGGGCGCCGCAGGAGCAGGTCTCGCTTATCGTCTGCTGCTGCCCTTTCACCGGATTTACTCCCGCTTGCTGCTTCGTGCTGCAATATCGCAACTGCGCCGGCAAGCGAGCGATGGTTGCCAATAGGGCCGGGCTGCCGCAATACGGCCGTTACCTGTTACGTCGCGCGTCGACGAAGTCCTCGAATGCGCCGGGCTTGGCCAGCATGGCCTCGACTTCGTCAATTTCGATGGGTATGCCGCGACTCAGCCATTCGTATCCATCCGCGGTGACCAAGACGTCGTCCTCGAAAGCAATGCGCGCTTCGCCGGGCTTCATCACACCCTGCTCGATCGAAAGCACCATCCCTGCTTGCAGGGGCACAAGGTAATCGCCCTCGTCGTGCACTTCCATGCCGATGAAATGGCCGATGCCGTAGTAGTAATCCGCATCGTAGCCACCGGCGCCCCGCAGCATGGAGACAGCCTTGTCATGTAATTCCCACCAGGTGACTCCGGGGCGCACCATGCCGATGACGGTCTTTTGCACGTCGAGTGCGATCGTGTACAGGCGGCGCTGTTCCGCGGTGAACTTGCCGTCGACCGGTGCGGCGCGCTGCAGGTCGGCGGAATAATGATTGAACTCCGCACCGGTGTCTGTCCAAACCATGTCGCCGGCTTGCAGCACCGCACCGCCCGAACGCGGCACGAACTCGATCCAGCCTTCCGGTATGTGCGGGCCGGCCGCCACACCCGTGCTCGGCTGGCGCTGCACCGAGGTTGGGAAACCTAGCGCCGCACCGTGATAACGATATACAAAATCCATGATCTCCATGACTTCGGTTTCGGTCATTCCGGCCCGCGCGGCGCGCAGCGCTTCGACTATGCCGTCACCGGTGATATCGACGGCACGGCGCAGGTTGGCAAGCGACCACGAGTCCTGCAGCATCCGGATCCTGTCGAGTATGTCTGCAGAATCCCGCGCCTCGATCTCGGGTGAGAAACGCTGAATGCGTGCAAAGCTTTCCAGGCGTGACGGTTCGGGTTCGCCGAGGCGGAAGAATCTCGGGTAGTTGAGGTACAGGACTTTTTCTTCATCACCCCAGGCGCGCGAAAGTGCGGCGGCGAGCGGCCATCGGCGAACCTGTGTAACGCGCCAGTCGCGAAAATCCGTCATCGCGACCGACAGCTCTTTCTCCAGTTCTGCGAACGGACGAACATCCTCGATGCCGGTGCGCCGCGCGAGCGCCTGCGGATCGCCGGACGTGAACAGTACTGCACGCGACCGCGGTTCCTCGTCGAGCCGGCCCGTCGCATCCAGCGCGGCAGGAACGAGCAACAACGCGGAGTGCAGGCTGTCGAGGCCGTCCAGGCCGGTCAGGTAGATGAAGTCGTGGTTGTCGGAGTGCGGAACCTGGAATTCCAGGCGCCGTTCCTGGGCGCGATCTACCGAGAAGATAAGCATGGCGCCATCAGGAATCGCCTGCAGAACGCGCGCACGCCGCTTGGCAAAAATACTGCGGAGAAGTTCCGGGTCCGGCTTGTCGACATCGATGCCGCGGGCAATCGCCGCTTCTTCCGCGTAGTCGTACGAAAACGGGTTGGCCTTGTTATCCGCAGCCCAAGCCGCGGAGAACAACATGCAAACGCCAAAACCGGATAGTTGAGCAAAACTCGACGGTTTCTTCATGATCTGTCCTGTTTCGATTAATTGACTTTCC
>DATICC010000085.1:0-2274 GCA_035457045.1 Woeseiaceae bacterium
CGATACTGCATAAATTCAGCGTCGCTGGATTTCAGGAAAGCCGACTGACTCAGCGTATGCAGACAGATGCCAGATTGACTACCAGCCAGGGGACAGAGATGAGAGTCATAGTCACGATTATCGGTATTGCCATGTGCTCGACGATGGCCGCCTGCGGACAACCTGATGACAACACCAACAGCACTGCAGGTTCGGCAGGTCAGCAGGCGGAGTCGGCCGGATCGGCAGAGATACCGGAATCGGTGGAGATCGTGCCGGGGTTGCAGATGCGCATACTTCGCCAGGGGACCGGCGCGGTAGCGGAGTCCGGCCAGATTGCCATTGTTCACTACACCGGCTGGCTGTACGACGAAACGGCTGCGGACAAGCGCGGTGCAAAGTTTGACAGCTCGGTCGACCGCGGCGAGCATTTTCAGTTTCCGCTCGGAGCGGGACGCGTGATCAAAGGATGGGACCAGGGCGTGGTGGGAATGAAAGAGGGCGAGGTACGGGAGCTGACGATTGCACCGGAACTGGCCTACGGTGATCGCAATGTCGGGAACGGCCTGATCCCGCCCGGTTCGACGCTTGTCTTCGAAGTCGAGCTGGCGCGCGCCCAGAGCGTGGAACCGGATATCGATCTGCCGGACGCTCCGCAGTAAGGATTGCTGGCCGCCGTGGCCGGACCCGGCGACGGATGGCGTCAAGGCACAACGTCTGCGGCATGAATGTTGGAGTTGGCGCCGAATGGCGTCAAGGCACAACGTCTGCGGCATGAGTGTTGGAGCTGGCAACGAATAGCGTTAAGGAACACCGTCGGCCACACCTGTGTCGTCGACTTCCGCGAAACTGACAACGAATGACACCGCGCGTGCGTGCGGCGCAGCGGCATCGGCTGCAATCAGAGACTTGATCCGGGTCGCAGGCAGGCCATGCCTGATCAGGTAGTCTACGATTGCCTGCAGGCGAGCTTCGCCGAGCTTGCGGTTGGCCGAACCGCCGCCCGATTCGCTTGCCGGTCCGTCGCCATTGGCGCGTATCGAAATCATCGCACCGGGGCAATCGGTGGCGGCTTCGATCAGGCCATCGAGCAACGCTTCGGCACCGGACTCGAGGCTCGAGGCGGCGACCGCAAACTCCAGACTTCGGGTTTTCAGTACGGCGTCGAACTGCCGGCGGCAAAGCATGGTGTAATCCGCCGTCGACGGAACGTCGATTACGCGAGTGTCCAGGCGCATGCCGGACAGCAATGACGCGTCAAGCCTGGCCCGCGCGACGTTCCAGGAAGCCGGATCGGTGGTAACGCCGCTTATCGATACACCGGTCGCCGTGACTTCAGCCGCCGAGAACTGTGTCCAAAGCATGGCGCGCAAGGTGAGTTCCGTGACCAGCGCCCAGCCGGGCGGCAGGAACTCCGCATGCTGCAGATGGAATGCAACCGGGGACGACGGCGCATTTCCGGCGGCCACATCGCGCAGTATGGCTTCGTGCGCAACTGAGCTGACCTGCCCGGAAACGGAAATGCCGGACATGTCGCGTTTGATGGAGAGGTACGGTGATTCCGGCAGCGACACCGGGCTGTCCCCGGTGACTTCGCTGGATGCCGCAACGCGGGCGCAGGAAAGTTGCACCGCCAGCGCGAGTCCAATCAGCACCATTCTCGCCAGGGACACGATCAGGAAGGGCTGTTGTGCTTCTGCTGTTGCAACATCCGCGCCTGGCCAATCCAGTCCTCACGGTAGATTCTGCTGCGGAAACCCTTCAGTTGCCGTGCAACACGCTCTATGTCGAATTCGGTCATTGCCGCTATCTGCGCATAGCGGAAAAAGCCGAGATCGTGCAGGGTCCTTTCTATCGACGGGCCCACACCCTTGATTTGTCTGAGGTCGTCTTTGTCATCGACTCCGCTTGCATGGTTGCCCGATGTCATGACGTAAGGTGGACTGGCCTCGGCAGGCTCCGCATTCAACGGCGCGGAATTGACGGCACCGTCCGCGTGAGCCGTTCCTGGCGTTATCGCGCCGTCGGCACGATAGTCGTCGGGGCCGACATCGCTCTCCCCGGTTGCCGGCGATGCCGGGACTCTCGCCCACGGCCCATCGTCGTCGGGCGCGTCAATCGGCGAGTGGTCCAGATCGCCGTCCTCGCGCAGCCAGGCAGAGAGTGGCACGGCGTCGTCATCGATCTGGTCCCGCAACCCGCTGACCGGGTTTTCCGCAGTCTCGTCGTGCGGCTCGTTGGATGCATCGAGTCCCTTCGGCAACGTTTCGGCATCGACCGGGTTGATACGCGTGT
>DATICC010000086.1:0-4517 GCA_035457045.1 Woeseiaceae bacterium
GTTGTTGACAAGCCTGGAGGGCTCGAATCGCGTAATGCCGCCGACGCCGCCGAAATAGATTTCGCCGCTGCGGGTCTTCAGCGCGGCACCACCATTGAATTCGTTGGCCTGCAAGCCGTCTCTGTACTCGTATTGTCGACCCGCGCGCACCTGTGTATCGAAGCGCATGAGACCATGATTGCTGCTGAGCCACAGCACGCCGTTGCCCTCGGGCACGATCCCGTACACAACACCCGGCATCAACCCGTCGGCCACCGTGAAACGCTCGAAATGCCCGGCCGACTCCAGGTACCTCGCAATGCCATTGCCTGTCGCGATCCAGACCGTGCCGCTTTCGTCCTCGGCGAATGCCCGGATATTGTTGTCATTTATCGATTGCTTGTCGTGCTGGTCGCGGGTGTGACAGTCAAACTCGCGTGACCCAGCAGCAGCGACGCACAGTCCGCGGCTCCAGGTGCCAACCCAGAGCCTGCCTTGCCTGTCGTAGTGAAGCGCGGCGATATTCACCGGCTGTTCCTGTTCGACCGTGGAGTCGAAGAGGGTCAGGCGGCTGAAAGTCTCGCGTCCGGCGGCGAGATACACCAGTCCGCCGTCGGCCAGCCCCGCATAAATGCCGCCATTGCCATCACCGACTATCGTGGTGACGATGGCGCCGGGGATGGATCCCGGCAGGCCGTCCGGCAGGTACCGCCTGACCGTGGCCGACTTCCGGTCCAGGCGGTTCAGCCCGCCACCCCAGGTACCTACCCAGAGCGGGCCGCCGGGTTCGAGGTACAGGCCCCAGATACGATCGCTCGACAGCGACGCCGGGTTGTCCGGATCGGTGCGATAATGGACCAGTTTGCTGTTGCCGGGCTGCAGAAAATCGAGTCCGCCACCGCTGCTCCCGACCCAGATGCCGCCGTCTTCGTCTTCGGCAATCTCGATCACCATGTTGTCGCTCAAGCTCGACGGGTCGCCCGGAATGTGCCGTATATGCGTGAACCCGCCACTGCCGAGTAGGGACTTGCTTAGACCGGCTTCGAGTGAACCAACCCATAACACGCCGGCCCTGTCCTCCATCAGTGTGTAGGCCGTGTTCGTGTTCAGCGTGTAGGGGTCCCGCGGCGAATGCGCAAGCGTGGCCAGCAACTCACCGTCGCTTGAGAAAACCTTCACGCCGCCGCCGATCAACCCTACCCATATGCGGCCGTTCGAGTCCTCCAGCATGCTGCGATTCGCGTCCTCGTGAGCCACGCCCCTCGATCGTGTGGATATGCGCCCGAGCAAGCTGCCATTTGCATCAAGCCGTGAAATCGTTCCACCGCCGCCGGCTACCCAGACTTCGCCGCTGCGCAAAACTTCTATCGAACGGATGTCCTCGTCAAGGAGCCGGTCGTTGCCGGCGCCGAGGGGAACCAGGACGCCGGCAGAAATTGAGTATTGTGTCAGCCCGGTGGACGTACCTACCCACAACCTGCCGCTGCTGACCTCATTGAGGACGTTGACGCTTGCCTGGACGACTGCCTCTGCACGTACGAACTGCCCACTGCGTCGATCGAACGAATAGAGGCCATGACGGTCGGTGCCTATCCAGAAACTGCCGTCGCTCGTTTCGACAATCTCGCGCACCCCGGACGGTGCGGTGACGCCGAGATTCGGCGCATCGAATCCAGGCAGGAGGAAACGATCGAAGTCAGCGGACCCGGGCACGAATCGATGCAGTGTGCCGCTGGTCGTACCCACCCAGAGGACACCGCCGCTGTCCTCGAAGATCGACGAGATATTATTATTCGCCAACGATCTCGGATCGTCCGGATCGTTGCGCATGATGTCGAAACGGTAGCCGTCAAAGCGATTGAGGCCGTCCTGGGTGCCAATCCAGAGATATCCGCGCCGGTCCTGCAAGAGAGCATTGATGGAGCTCTGCGACAAACCGTCATTGACTGTCAGATGCTCGAATCGCATTGATTCGAACTCGGCGGAAACGGGCCAGGGCATCGCCAGGGCGAGGGACAGGGCCAAGCTATGGGCAAGGACACTCGTGTGACCGGTTAACCGGCTCTTTTTATGCATACCGTCATTGTCGCAGAACCGCGCGTCCACGAAACCTGCTTTTGGGTATATCCGCACCGGAATGGGAATAACTGGCAACGCTGCAGGATGATCAACCTGCAGATGCGCGCACAGCGCGCGATCGGGATTACGAATTGCGCCGGGACAACGCCAATCCCAGCCCTGCGCAGAACAGAAATACAGCGGTCATGCGGTTGCGCAGGTGGCCGAAGCGTGACAGGCCACGCCGTGCCGATGAGGCAAATACCGCCCACAGCATGTCGCCACAAACCAGGATGGCGAGGTAGACCGCAGCTACCAGCACCACCTCGGCAGTCGCGTTGCCGGATCCCGCAACGAATTGCGGCAGAAAAGCCGCATTGAACAGCAACACCTTGGGATTCACGACTGCGAGCAGCAGCCCGTGGCGGAAGATTTTCAGACTGGCGTCCGGCCTCACCCCGGTCAGGTCATTTGCATGCTGCCGCCAGGTGATAACTGCGAGATACAGAAGGTAGATTACGCCGAGCCACTTGATCCACAGCAGAGCCGATGCTGCAGCATGGATGACGGCCGTTAGACCAGCCGTGACCAGTGCCAGTTGCAGCGCAATGCCGACGGTTGTGCCGAACACCGTCACCATGCCGGCGCGCAAGCCGTGCTGCAAAGTGTTGGCGACGATCAGGGCCACGTTTGGCCCCGGTATCAAAACCAGTACAAAAGTTGCGATGATGAGTGCGGCAATATTGTCCATACGTTACTGCTACCGTGGCCGGCCCGGTCGGCGCCAGTGCTGTATCAGCAGGAAGCCGAAGAGCATGCCGCCCAGGTGCGCAAAGTTTGCCACACCGGGGGAGCGCCCGCTCACGCCGAGGTACAGCTCGAACACTCCCGCCAGGATCACCAGGTACTTGGCCTTCATGGGTATCGGCGGAAACAGAAGCATGACCATACGATTGGGAAAGGCCATGCCAAAGGCCAGCAGGATGCCGAACACCCCACCGGATGCGCCGACCGTGTTGTATTCGCCGTGCTGCAGGTACGCCACCAGGAGTTGCACCAGGCCGGCGCCTGCCACGCAGGTCAGGTAATAGGTGAGAAATCGCCGCGCGCCCATGAGTATTTCGATCTCGCGTCCGAACATCCATAGCATGAGCATGTTGAACACGAGGTGAGCGACGCTGCCGTGCAGGAACCCGTAACTCAGGATTTGCCAGGGATAAAATTGGCCGCGCATTGCGCCTATCGGCCACAGCGAGAAGAAATACTCGAGGTAGTACGGCGGAAACTGCTGCAGCGCGAACAACAAGCCGTTGGCGATCAGCAACATGAAAATGACATTCGGAATTGCTCCGCTGTCGGTTGGTCGTCGCCGGTATATGTACTGGTTCAAATCGAACTACTTTTCAATCGCATTGGGTAGTGACCGAAATCGCGAAGAGTCGTTCCGGTATATCGGGGGAACCTGTTGGCCTGCGTGGCAGCGGAACCTACCAGCCCCCGCCCCCGCCACCGCCACCTCCGCCGCCGGATGAACCGCCTCCGCCACCGCCGGATGACGATCCCGGCGGTGTTGCCGAGGAACTGATGGCCGTGTCCAGGCTTCCTGACAGGCGCGACATGTTGGAACCGATGTTTCCGCCGTCCCAGCTGCCGTGGTACCAGGCCGGATGATAACCGCCCTGCGCCGGGCCACCAATGGCAGCGAGGACCGCGGTAAATTTCTCGGCCCACTTCTGTTCGACACCCATCGCCAGGGCAAACGGCAGGTAGCTTTCGAACAGTTGCGGTGTCTTCTCCGGCGGATTGCGCAGGTTCATCTCGTCCTTCTCGGCGATCTCGAGGTAATCGCGAAAACCAAGCATTTCATCGAGCAGCGTTCTGCCCAAGCCCGTCGGCCGTTTCATGATGGCGGCAAAAACGAAAAAAGTAACCGCCATCAATGCAATGATGCCGATGACGAACGGTGTCGGCCCTTTTCCGACGTTCAAAGCAATCACCGCTGCGATCACGCCAATGATCAGAGCAGGTACGCTGAGGAGCCCGTTGGTACGGAAATATCGGCCTGCATAGTCGCGCTTCAGCGAGCGGCTGTGCACGGACCGCGCACCGCCGATGCGCTCGTGAAATTCGTCATCCAGTAGCAGCTCGTCGCCATCCTCGAACAATTTCTCGTACAGGGCCTTCTCCCCGGTCGCAAGCGCTGGCGGGCTCGCGCCAGGATCGGCCTTGAACAATCTGTGCTTCCCCTTTTTCTTTTCGATGGTCAGGTACCCTTTGACTGCAAGGCTCAGCACCGCCGAGGTCATGACCTTGCTGTCGTAATACATCTGCTGGATAAAGCGCAGCGAAGCCGGTGAGAAGCCGGCCGGCGGCTCGTAGCGCGTGACGATAAGGCCGGGTTCCGGGTCGCGGCCGTAGCTTCGCCAGACCGGGATGAAGTAGAGGAGCAGCGCGATAAATCCTCCGCCGGCCACGATCAG
>DATICC010000087.1:0-2360 GCA_035457045.1 Woeseiaceae bacterium
CGAGGGTCCTTCGTGCGCCGGCACGTCGCTCCTTCTCATCCAGACCGACTGGTAAAAGGCGGGATCGCGCACCCAGGGTTTGAGCACGCGGTGATTGAAGTCGAATCCGTTCATCTCCGCGCGCACCACGTGCCAGTCTACCTGCTGCTCGACCGGCCAGGAGCTGGTGTCGATGGCGTTGAGCCTCGCCCGGTAGGCCCCGAGTTCCTTGTGGGCCGCCGCAAACCGTTCGGCGGTGTAATCCGGTGCGCCGTCCTTCAACGGCGGCCGCTCGAACTCCCGCCAGTCTTCGAACAATTCCACCAGATCCTCATAACGGCCGGCCGCGATGCTGTTCGATGCCAAGCCAAGGCAAACGAGCAGCAGCGCCGCCGCCGGGCCTTTGCGCATACCGGAATTAGCTGACCAAACCTGCATGACCGCCATCGAATCGTCCCCCGTATCATATTGTGGAATTGTTATGCGCATGAACTTCGGTCGCGCGTTGCGCGGTGCAAACAGCGGAAACTTGCTTTAGAGTCCGGCAGTGCACGGCAAACGCGGCCCTCGCGCCGACAAAGAATAATCTACAAGCAGCAGCAAAGCTCTATGAAAAAAGTTCCGTCCGATATCGAGATTGCCCAGGCAGCTCGAAAACTTCCGATCACTGAGGTCGCCGGCAGGCTGGGCATGGCCCCGCAGGACCTGATTCCCTATGGCCATGACAAAGCTAAGGTCTCGTATGACTTCCTGCAGCAACTGGACGGCCGGCCGGAGGGAAAACTCATCCTGGTGACGGCCATCTCGCCCACGCCCGCGGGTGAGGGCAAGACCACGACGACGGTCGGACTGGCCGACGGGCTTTGCGCGATCGGCAAGAAAGCCATGATCTGCCTGCGGGAACCGAGCCTCGGACCCTGCTTCGGCATGAAAGGTGGCGCGGCCGGCGGCGGTTACGCCCAGGTCGTGCCGATGACGGACATCAACCTGCATTTCACGGGCGACTTCCATGCCATAGGCGCAGCGCACAATTTGCTGGCCGCCGTTATCGACAATCACATCCACTGGGATAACGAATTGAACATCGACCCGCGCCGCATCACCTGGCGGCGCGTTGTCGACATGAACGATCGCGCTTTGCGCGATATCACCACGGGACTCGGCGGTCCGGGCAACGGCGTCCCGAGAGAATCCGGGTTCGACATCACGGTGGCCTCCGAAGTCATGGCGGTATTCTGCCTTGCGTCGGACCTGGAAGATTTGAGGACCCGTCTCGGCAACATGACCGTTGCATATACCCGGGATCGAAAACCGGTCACCGTCCGCCAGCTGAAAGTCGAGGGCGCGATGACGGCCCTGTTGCGTGATGCCTTCCAGCCGAACCTGGTGCAGACGCTGGAGAACAATCCGGCGCTGATGCACGGCGGCCCGTTCGCCAATATCGCCCACGGCTGCAATTCCATCATGGCAACGAAGACGGCGCTGAGACTCGCGGACTATGTCGTCACCGAGGCCGGTTTCGGCGCGGATCTCGGCGCGGAGAAATTCTTCGACATCAAGTGCCGCAAAGGCGGACTGCATCCGGATGCCGTCGTGCTGGTGGCAACCGCCAAAGCCCTGAAAATGCACGGCGGCGTGGCAAAGGACGACCTGAAGCGCGAGAACGTCAAGGCCATCGTCGCCGGCTGTGAGAATCTCGGCCGGCATATACGCAATATAGGGCAGTTCGGCGTACCGGTCACCGTGGCCGTGAACCATTTCATTACGGACACCGCGGCCGAGCACGAGGCCATTCGCAAGTACTGCGCCGAATTCGACGTGCAATGCACGGTCGCGTCGCACTGGGAGCACGGCGGCAAGGGAGCGATCGCACTCGCCGAACAGGTCCTGAACGTCATCGAGCACCACCAGTCGCAGTTTCGCACCCTGTACCCCGACAAGACCTCGCTGTGGAACAAGGTGAGGCATATCGCGCGCACGATCTATGGCGCGGAGGACATCATCGCGGATAAGAAAGTACGTGAACAGTTCGCGCAGTACGAGGAGCAGGGTTACGGCCACTACCCGATTTGCATGGCCAAGACGCAGTACAGCTTTTCCACCGACCCGCAGCTCCTCGGCGCACCGACCGGCCACGACGTGCCGATCCGCGAGGTCAGGCTTGCGACCGGTGCCGAATTCCTCGTGGTAATTTGCGGAGAGATCATGACCATGCCGGGACTGCCGCGCAAACCGGCATCGGAAAACATCAGCGTGGACAAGGACCGCCATATCACCGGCCTGTTCTGACCGTTCGACGCCGGCTCTGCGTATCCTATTGGCGCCAGAATGCTGAAACAGGCCGTGTAGGAGCCTGCATTGCAGGCGACGCGATCCACATC
>DATICC010000088.1:0-5107 GCA_035457045.1 Woeseiaceae bacterium
CCAATTCGATGACTGAGCCATCGCCACCGGCATTGCACACGCCGGCCACGTTTCATCGCGGCGCTGCTGCAATGCTGCTCGGGTTATGCCTTCCGCTGGCATCGTGGGCAGCCGACGTCGCCTACACCGATATCGCACCACTACTCGCCAGCCGATGCGTCATGTGTCACCAGGGACCTGCGGCGCCATTGGAGCTGCGCCTCGGCAGCCTCGAGGCACTTAAGGCAGGCAGCAGGAACGGCCCCGTGGCGGTGCCCGGAGACCCGCAATCCAGCGAACTCATGCGGCGTCTGAAAGGGGTATCGCTGCCGCGCATGCCGATGACCGGCCCGCCGTTCCTCGACGACGGGGAGATCGCCCTGTTCGAGCAGTGGATTGCGCAAGGCCTGCGGCCCGGCAGTCCCGGCACGCCGGCGAGCGTCGCCACGCCCTCGCCCGTCGCGGAAGTGATGGCTGAACCAGCCGGTCCGGCGACGTACCCGGCGGTTGCCGTCATATTCGCCACGCGCTGCGCCAAGTGCCATACGGAGAACGGCCTGATGGGTCCGGCGCCGGAGGATTACCGCCTGGCTTCGTATGCCGACACGGTGTCCACGGCCGACAGATTGCGAGTCGTTCCCGGCAACCCTGCGGCGAGCGAGCTGATGCGGCGGATTCGCGGCATCTCGAAGCCGAGGATGCCTTTCGACGGGCCGCCTTATCTCAGCGACAGCGAAATCGAAATCATCGAACAGTGGATCCGTGACGGCGCACGTGATGCCAGCGGAAATCCGCGACCGGATGCGACCGGCGGGACAATTCGCCTGCACGGCACACTCGACGATGCCGGGCAGCTCGATGGACTCGCCATCACCATGACCTCCGAAACCCGGGTGGACGGTCGACCGCAGGCAGGCGACTATGTACAAGTCCGCGGCACGCTGGACGAAAACGGAAATGTCGTCGTCGAACGTATCCGCGAAAGATAGCCAAAAGCAGGAACCGATGACGTGAGTCAAGCCGGGCAAGCGCCGGAAAGAACTGAGCTCTGTTTCCGTGCCGAGAAACTGACCAAGGTTTACGGCAGCGGTCCCGGCGTGGTCGAGGCGCTGCGCGGCATCGATCTCGAGCTGCCGGAGCGCGAGCTGGTTGTGCTCCTCGGAGCTTCGGGCAGCGGCAAGTCGACGCTGCTCAACATACTTGGCGGGCTGGACCGGCCCAGCGGCGGGCGGCTGGTGTTTCGCGGCCAGGAACTGACCGCGGCCAGCCAGCGCGAGCTGACCCGATACCGCCGGCGCCACGTCGGATTCGTGTTCCAGTTCTACAACCTGATGGCAAGCCTGACTGCGCGGGAGAACGTCGCGCTGGTCACGGAGATCGCGGAGCACCCCCTGACACCGGAACAGGCACTCGCCATCGTCGGCCTCGAGGAGCGGCTGGACCATTTCCCGTCGCAGCTCTCCGGAGGTGAACAACAAAGAGTCGCGATCGCCCGCGCCATCGCCAAGCAGCCGTCGGTACTCCTGTGCGATGAGCCGACCGGGGCGCTCGACAGTGCCACCGGCATACGCGTGCTCGAAGCGCTGCGGGACGTCAACAGGTCGATGAACGCCACTACTCTCCTTATCACTCACAATGCCACGGTCGCCGACATGGCGGACCGTGTCATCGTCCTGTCGGATGGCCGTATCCGCGAGCAGCGGCGCAATGCCGACCGCAAGGATCCCCGGGAGCTTTCGTGGTGAAATCGCTGCGACTGCCTTGGGGAATTTCCGCGCTGGATCGCAAACTCCTGCGCGACCTTTGGGGCATGAAAGGCCAGGCTATCGCCATCGCTTTCGTGATCGCGGGAGGCGTCTCGGTGTACCTCGTTGCCGCCGGCATGCTCACTTCACTGGAGGAGACGCGCCGCGCATATTACGAGCGGTATCGATTCGCGGATATCTGGGCGCCGGTTGTACGGGCACCAAATGCGCTGATAAACGACATTCGCAACATCGAGGGCGTGCAGGCAGCGGAGAGCCGAGTCCGCGCGGCAGCATTGTTCGACATGCCCGGTATGGACGAACCCGCCACCGGCGAGATCTATTCACTGCCGGATGCGGCAGAGCCCGCCGTGAACCAGGTGTACCTGCTCCGCGGCCGCACTCCGCAGCCGGGCCGGCGTGACGAAGTCGTCGTGTTGCGTGCCTTTGCGGACGCGCACGCGCTCGAGATCGGCGACACCGTCCCGGCGACTGTCTATGGCGGTCGTGAAACCATGACGATCGTGGGAATCGCACTGTCGCCGGAGCACGTATATGCCATAGCGCCCGGCCAGATCGTGCCGGATCCTCGGTTGTTCGGTGTCCTGTGGATGGGACGGGACGCGCTGGCCAAGGCCGTCGACCAGGACGGTGCATTCAATGAAGTTGTAGTGCGGCTCGCCTACCGGGCGAACGAGGATGCGGTCATAGCACGGCTCGACTCGTTGCTTGCACCTTACGGCGCACCCGGTGCGTATGGGCGGGAGCAGCACATCTCCGATGCCTTCGTCAGCAGCGAAATCGAGCAGCTCCGAACCATGGGCCAAGTGCTGCCGCCGATCTTCCTGCTGGTCGCCGCGTTCCTGGTGAACGTGGTCGTTGCGCGCGTCATAGCGACGGAGCGGGACGAGATCGGCCTGATGAAAGCTTTCGGTTATTCCAACGCCGCGATAGTCACGCACTACCTGAAGCTGGTGGCCCTGATAGGAGTGATCGGCCTGTTGATCGGCGGCGGCCTCGGCATCTGGCTGGGGCGCATGCTCGCCTCTCTCTATACCGAGTACTACAGTTTCCCGCTGTTTGTTTTCGAGGTGAATCCGCGCGTCTACGTTACCGTGGTGCTGGCTACCGCTGCCGCAATCGGCGGCGGCGCAGCCCTCTCGGTTCACCGTGCCGCAAAACTCGAGCCGGCGACCGCGATGACGCCGCCGCAACCGGCGGATTACTCTCGAGCACTCGGCACACGCATTACCCGGCTGAAATTCCTCGACCACCAGACGCGCATGATTCTTCGTCACATCGTCCGATTCCCCTCACGTGCCGCATTCACTACCGCGGGTGTCGCTGTCTCCGGATCACTTATGATCGGCACGCTGTTCTTCATAGACTCGATGGAAGAAATGATCGACCTGTATTTCAACGTCTCGAATCGATATGACGTGCAAGTCGCGTTCGTCGAACCTCGCGCCCAGGGTGCGTACTTCGAGTTGCTGCGCGCACCGGGCATACTCCAGGGGGAGCCGTACCGGAGCGCCGCTGCCAAACTGCGGTTCGAGCACCGCGAGGAGCGCGCTTCCCTGCTCGGGCTCGGGACCGACGCAAGCCTGGCACGGATGGTCGACATGCAGCGGCAACCGGTCGTGCCACCGCCGGGAGGGCTGGTCCTGTCGCGCGACCTGGCGGACAAGCTGGGCGTGGTTGCAGGCGATGTGATCGAAGCGGAGATCGCCGAGGGCCGCCGGCCCGAGCTGGAGCTGCCGGTCTCGCGAGTCGCGACCACGTTCATCGGCAGCAGTGCGCAAATGCGACTGCAGGACCTGAATGCCTTGTTGCGCGAGGGTGCCGTGGTCTCCGGTGCGTTCCTGACCGTCGATCCCACGATGACCGGAACGCTGTACCGGGAACTGACAGCCGCGCCAGCTGTTGCAACCGTAATGCTGCAAAACATTGCGGAACGCAACTTCTCGAAACTCATGGACCAGAACATCGGCATGTCGATCTGGGTTTACTCCGCGTTTGCCGGCCTCATCGCCATCGGCGTGGTGTACAACAGTGTGCGCATATCTTTCGCCGAGAGGCAGCGCGAGCTGGCTTCGCTGCGCGTACTCGGCTTCACCAGGGCGGAGGTGTCCTACATACTGCTTGGTGAGATTGCCATGCTTACCCTGCTCGCCATGCCGCTCGGTGCGCTGCTCGGGACCGGCCTGGCCTGGGGTCTCGCCAATGCAATAAGCTCGGACCTGTTTCGATTGCCGTTTATCATTCACGCCGCGACCTACGGCTACGCGGCTTTCGTCGTGATCGTTGTGACTGCCGTTTCCGGACTCCTGGTTCGCCGGCAACTTGACCGCATGGATCTGGTAGAGGTGCTGAAGAGTCGTGACTGACAAGAACCGGATTGGGGCGATGCCAGGGGCAGGACGATGAAAATTCATTTCCGCACGGCATTCTGGATGGCGGCTGCTGCACTGGTCGTCCTGTTGCTCGTGCTGGCATTTCGGCCGCGCCCCGTTCCGGTCGATACAGCGCAAGTAACACGCGGCCCGATGCAGGTGAGTGTTCGCGACGAGGGTCGTACCCGGGTGCGTAACGAGTACGTTGTGTCGGCGCCGGTCGGCGGTCGCCTGTTGCGCATAGGCTTCAAACCCGGCGCCGCGGTGCGAGCCGGAGACATCGTTGCCCGAATTCTGCCAGGCGCACCGGCATTCCTCGATTCGCGGGCTTTCGCAGAAGCTCAGGCCGGCGTTCGGGCAGCCGAGGCTGCGGTGTCCGCTGCACGGACCGAACTCGAGCGCGCGGAGGAACAGGAATCGTTTTCACGCTCGGAGGCCGAACGAACCGAGAGCCTGCGCAATCGCAACCTGGCATCGGCTGAAGAATTCGAGCGCGCACGTCTCGCACTGCGCATTGCGGAAAGCGCTGCCGCCTCCGCGCGCGAGAACATCCGCATCCGCGAGGCCGATCTCGAGGCGGCCGTCGTGCGACTGACCCAGCCGGGTTCCGCCGCTGCCGCCGACGCCACGGTCGAGGTCGTCGCCCCGGTGTCCGGTCGAGTGCTGCGGGTAGCACGGGAAAGTGAAACCATTATTTCGGCCGGCGCGGAAGTCATGACACTCGGCGACCCGAACGACCTCGAAGTGTTGGTCGAGATGCTTTCCACCGACGCCGTGCAGGTCAAAGAAGGGGCGGACGCGTTCATCGAGAACTGGGGACGCCGCGGCGAGCCCCTGCACGCGCGCGTGCGGCTGGTGGAGCCGTACGGTTTTCTCAAGATTTCCGCCCTGGGTGTCGAGGAGCAACGGGTCAACGTGATCATCGATTTCACCGGGCCGCCGGCCGACTGGTCTACGCTTGGACATGGCTATCGAGTCGAGGTCTCCGTC
>DATICC010000089.1:0-7600 GCA_035457045.1 Woeseiaceae bacterium
CGCATGGCCTGGCACAGCGCCGGCACCTACCGCATCAGCGATGGCCGCGGCGGGGCAGGCTCCGGCACGCAACGCTTCGCGCCGCTGAACAGCTGGCCCGACAACGTGAGCCTCGACAAAGCGCGCCGACTGCTGTGGCCGGTCAAGCAAAAGTACGGACGCAAGATCTCCTGGGCCGACCTGATGATCCTCGCCGGCAACTGCGCACTGGAATCGATGGGACTCGAGACTTTCGGTTTCGGCGGCGGTCGCGAGGACGTCTGGGAACCGGAAGAGGATATCTACTGGGGACCGGAGACCACCTGGTTGGGCGACGAACGTTACAGCGGTGACAGGGAGCTCGAAAATCCCCTCGGCGCCGTGCAGATGGGCCTGATCTACGTGAATCCGGAAGGTCCGAACGGCAACCCGGATCCCGTGGCCTCGGGCAGGGACATACGCGAGACCTTTCGCCGCATGGCAATGAACGATTACGAGACCGTTGCACTTACGGCAGGCGGACACACCTTCGGCAAGTGCCACGGCGCGGCGGACCCGTCGAAATACGTCGGCCCGGAACCGGAAGGCGCGAGCATCGAGCAGCAAGGACTCGGCTGGGCGAACAGCTTCGGCAGCGGTGCAGGTGGCGACACCATCAGCAGCGGGCTCGAGGGCGCCTGGACCAATAACCCGACCAAATGGGACAACGGCTACTTCGACAATCTCTTCAAGTACGAGTGGGTGCTAACGCGCAGTCCGGCGGGCGCGCAGCAATGGGTGCCGAAGGAGGACTCGGCACGAGTAGTGCCGGATGCACACGACCACAAGAAGAAGAACAAGCCGATGATGACCACGGCCGACATGGCCATGCGGATGGATCCGGCCTACGAAAAAATCTCGAGGCACTTCCACAAGAATCCGAAAGAATTCGCCGATGCCTTCGCGCGCGCCTGGTTCAAGCTGACGCACCGCGACATGGGGCCGATCGCGCGTTACCTGGGCCCGGAAGTTCCCAAAGAGGAGCTGCTGTGGCAGGACCCGGTTCCGGCCGTGGACCACAAACTGATCGGCAACAAGGATGTCGAGGCTCTGAAGAAAAAGATCCTCGCATCGGGGCTTTCAATCTCGCAACTGGTTACGACCGCGTGGGCTTCGGCTTCGACATTCCGCGGCAGCGACAAGCGTGGTGGCGCCAATGGCGCGCGCATACGTCTCGCGCCGCAGAAGGACTGGGAGGTGAACCAGCCGGCGGAACTCGCCAAGGTACTGAAAAAGCTGGAAGCGATCAGGAAGGGCTTCAAAAAGAAGGTCTCGCTTGCCGACCTGATCGTGCTCGGCGGCTGCGCCGCAGTCGAACAGGCGGCGAAGAATGCCGGCGTCAAGGTGACAGTTCCGTTCACACCGGGACGTACGGACGCGACCCAGAAGCAAACCGACGTCGAGGCATTTGCGGTGCTCGAGCCGACCGCGGACGGGTTCCGCAACTATCTGCGCAAGGGACACTCGCGTCCGGCGGAGGAGCTCCTCGTGGATCGCGCGCAATTGCTGACCCTGACCGCGCCGGAAATGACGGTGCTGATCGGCGGCTTGCGCGCCCTCAATGCCAACGTCGGTCAGGCCAAGCATGGTGTGTTCACGAAACAGCGCGATACGCTCAGCAATGATTTCTTCGTCAACCTGCTCGACATGAACACGAAGTGGGAAGCCACTGACAAATCCGGGGAGCTGTTCGAGGGGCGCGATCGCAAGACAGGCAAGGCCAGGTGGACCGGCACCCGCGTCGATCTCGTCTTTGGTTCGAACTCGCAGCTCCGGGCGATCGCGGAAGTCTACGCAGCGGATGATGCGAAAAAGACCTTCGTGCGCGATTTCGTGGCCGCGTGGAACAAGGTAATGGAGCTCGACCGCTTCTGATGACAAAGGGGTCGAACCGATTTATCCACGGAAGCGGCAATAACCGGCTTCGGCGGAAAAATTCGGTTCGACCCCTTTTCCTTTTTCCTACTTGCGGGATGCGTAATAGGCGGTTACGACGGGTTCCCTTGCGATCCGCGACTGGTGTTCGACCAGGCCCGGCGCGAGCTTTTGCACGAGATCTTTCGGCACATGATCGAGCGCACCCGAGGTCAACCATTGGGTCTGCACGAAGGTCTTGAGATCGGCCACGGTGAGCCGATTTTCCACGAAGTATTTGCCGCCGCCACGCTTGAGTAGCCCGGCCATGCCCTTCAGGTGAACAGTCATGCGGCCGGCCACGAGCTTCTCGCGTGCCTGCTTCAGTTCCTCTCCTGTCATGCCGATTGTCGGCCCGATGTGATGCGACATGTCCTCGACGGCACCCATGACCTCGTCACAGTACAGGGCTTGCAGATCATCAGTCGGGTACAGGCCGGCGCGTTTGCCTGCATACCGGCACATTGCGTTGGATTGCGTCACGGTGACGCCGTCGATTTCCATTACCGGCAATGCATTGAACGGCAGCTTTCCGCGTATGGCGGCGAATTCTGCGAATGACAGGCGCTTGTCTTCAAAATCGATTCCCGCGGCATGCAGCGCCATGCGAACCGGCTCGCCGCGCCCACCGCTGAAATCGAAGTACGTCAATTTGATCTTGCTCATGCTCGCTGACTCTCTGTTTTTTTAGTAATAACCAAGGGTTGTACCGATTTTCCATGCAAGCGGCAGGAATCGCCGCCGGCAAAAAACCGGTTCGACCCCTTTTTCCTCCATTAGAATGCTTTGCGCAATGGCCAGATTCCCCGGAACCGTCTTAATTATTGCATTTGCCCTCGCGTCGGGCACCGCGAGTGCGCAAGGTAATTACGAATCCGCGCGACAGGCCCTGGTGGAAACCTTGCGCAACGACTCCAAGCGCGCCACCGAGTACGGTGTGCCGCCGATCAGTGAACGCACGCTGTCAGTCATCGGGCAGGTTCCGCGCCACGAATTCGTGCCGGAAGAGCAGAAGCGATACGCATATGAAAACCGGCCGTTGCCGATCGGCGCCGGACAAACCATTTCGCAGCCCTACATCGTCGCCCTGATGACGGATCTTGCCGAGGTGAGCAAAGACGATGTGGTGCTGGAGATCGGTACTGGCTCCGGTTACCAGGCCGCTGTATTGTCAGGGCTGGCGGGCCACGTTTACACGATAGAAATAGTCGAGGAGCTCGGGAAGCGGGCGGCGAAAACGCTGGAGCGCCTGGATTACAACAACGTCACAACAACGGTCGGCGACGGTTATGCCGGCTGGCCCGATCATGCTCCCTTCGATGCCATCCTGGTCACAGCAGCGCCGGAGACGATCCCGGAACCGCTGCTCGAGCAGCTTGCAGTGGGCGGGCGCATGGTGGTCCCGGTCGGTGCGCAAAACCAGGTGCAAACCCTGCAAATACTGACAAAAAAGGACGACGGAACATTGCTGGTCAAAGACGTCATCGCCGTTCGCTTCGTCCCGCTGACCCGCGACACGGATTAGGGGTCGAACCGATTTTTCTTGCTATTGCGGTGGTGACATCGCACAGCTTACCGGTTGCAGATTGACGTCATCGTCGCTAGAGGCTCACATGCTCAACAAAAGCTTTGCTTCCAACCTTGTATTTCACAAGACCCTGGCCGGCCTGCTACTCATCGTTGCCTGCCTCCCGGCCCGGTCGGCGGATTGGCAGCCGCCGCCGCCCATGCCGGACGAGTTCGATTGGGTGCAGCTCACGTCCGGCGAATGGCTCAAAGGCGAAATCAAGGTGATGTACGAGGACTCGTTGGAGTTTGACAGCGAGGAACTCGACCTGCTGACCCTCGACTTCGCGGACATCAAGGAACTGCGCTCCGCACAAGTGCTGAATGTCCGGATGCAGAGCGGCGAAACGGCGACCGGCAAGGTTCTGCTCGAGGAAAGCTCGATCAGGGTGTTCGGCGACTCGCCGCGGCAGTTCGATCGCGCGTTGCTGGTGAGCCTCACTGCCGGCGTGCCGAAGGAACGCAATTACTGGACGGGCAAGGTCTCAGCCGGTGGCAATCTGCGGTCGGGCAACACAGACGAAACCGAGGGCAGCGCGAACGTGTCGTTCCAGCGACGCACGGTCGAGAATCGGATTCACCTCGATTACCTGGGCAGTTACAGCAGCATCAACGATGTGGAATCGTCGAATAACCACCGCGCGAACGCGGTGTGGGACTGGTTCTTCTCGCAGAAACTGTTCCTGCGACCCGTCTCGCTCGAGTACTACAAGGATCCGTTCCAGAACATCGACAGTCGCTACACGATTGGCGCCGGCCTGGGCTACCAGCTCATCGACTCCGCCAGGACCGACTGGAGCATCTACGCAGGCCCCGCCTACCAGGCGACGAGCTACGTCGAGGTGGAACCCGGGGAAAGTCGCGATGAGGACACTGCGGCCCTGAGTGCAGGCACCAGCTTCGAAACGGAGCTCACGAGCCATATCGATTTCAACTACGACTACACGTTCCAGTTCACCAGCCCGGAGGCCGGCGAGTACAACCATCACATGATCGGCACCTTCGAGATGGAGCTGACGGACGCTCTCGATTTCGACCTGTCGCTTGTCTGGGACCGCATCAACGAGCCGCGCGCCAACGCGGATGGCACGGTACCGGAGCCTGACGACTACCGGCTGATCTTCGGCATCGGCTACGACTTCTGATCGAACGCGGCTTGCGTCACTGTCCGCGATCCACTTCGGCGGCGAGCGCTCCGATGAGTTGCGGGCTGACCTCCCCGGTAACCGCCATGCCTTTCTCTGCCTGGAACTGCGAGATTGCGATGGTCGTCTCCAGAGACATCTCACCGGACGTGTTACCGGTGTCGTAGCCGAGTGCCGCGAGATGCTGTTGCACCGTCTGCGTGGGGTTGCCGGTGGTCAGTTCTGCAGACCTGGACTTGTTGCTCGCGGCTGGCCCTGCACCGGTCGACTTGACCGTCGCCTGCGGCGCCTGAGCGGTAGTCATGCCTGCACCGGTCTGCCCCATCATGCCGCCCAGGCCCATCTGCGCCATCATCTGCCTCTGCTCAGGCGTCATCTGCTCCATCGCTGCGTTGTATTCCTGCATGGCGGCCGCCATCTCGGCAGATTCCGCGCCCATCTCCTGGTTCACATCGGTTACGGTATAGCCGGCGGGCGCGGCGACCTCGCGCTGGCACCATTCCGGCGGCATTTCCCAGAGCCTGATGTTCGAAACGTACGATTCAGACCTGCTGCGTCCCATCATGCGCCCCATGACCGAGGAACTGGTGGTCTGGTCGATCACGATCGGGATCCCCTTGTCCAGGATCCCGACCATGCTACTGATCATGCCGCTGAAAAAAGAATCTGCTCCGGCACTCGGCTCGAACCGGCTGGTCAGGTTCTGGTAGAACAGCTTGACGATGTCGACACCCGGCGCATTGGCCGCTATCCATGCCTCGCCATCGGACTCCACTGTCACGAGGTTGCCGAGCCGCGTCGGATCGTTGATCTGTCCGGCATGTATATCGTCCTCACCGAGCTCGCCCTGGTCCGTCTCGCCAAGGCCGCTCTTGTAGTCAAACTTGTAGTGCGCGGTGTCGTAGCCGGAAATCTCTGCCGTCTGGCCGGTCGATACCATGTTTATGTTGTCGCTCCAGCCCTGGCCGACGACCCCGCTGGCGGCATCGATGTGACTCGTCAATTCGATATGCGCAACCTCCCTGGTGGTGTGGTCGGCGGCCAGCATGTACGCGGTGTCGCCGCCCTCCGGTACGTTGATCACCATCGCGTTGGTCGGCGTGGTCATCGCCATGCGGCAGGACCCGTACGTGATCGTGAAGACTTCGGCGGTTGTTTTCGGTTTGGGCGCGTCACAAAGCGCCGCCCTCAGGTTGGTCACGTCGGTGTCCAGGTCGGCCCGGGTTGGCATGCCCGAGGTGCTTTCGACAACCGACATGGGTACCGTCCATCCCGTCTCCAGCATGCCAAGCTCCACTGCATCCAGGGCCCTGTTCACCTGGTAGGCGAGCTCGTCGGCGTTGTCGCAAATGTCCTCGATGGTCAGCCGCGAATTGAAGTCCCCTTCAGGGTTTGTTTCCTCGGCATGGTTCACCTGCAGCCCGGTGATGATGACGCCCTGTGCGCCGCTGGCAACGCTTGCTGCTCCTGCAAGAAAAGCTCCGGCCGCTGCAGCGAAAGCGAACGCAATTCCGCTGGGCTCCCCGCGGATCGATGGATTTTTCATAGGACCTCCTCGTCGGTTCGTGCCAATTGCGGCGCTACATCGCCGGATTGCGGCAGGCTTCCAGGTCGTCCGTCGTAAGTCCCAGGTCTTTCGCGGCGGAATCCAGATCTGCCGCCGTCGCGTTTGCGTTGTAGATGTCGCTGCTCGTCTGGGATATCGCCGCGGCCGTACTGCCGCCGCCCACCTGGGTCGCGGTGCGGCTGACGGCTCGCATGAGGCTGCCGAGACCGCGTTTCTTTTTCTGCGACGCCTGGGACTCCGCTACCTTTTGTTGTATGCACGCCTGTTGCGCGGCCTGCAGGGCTGCCGCATCGGGTTGTGCGGCGGCCGGCGCGTTCGCCACGCTGCCGGGATTGTCGCGTTCCTTGAGCTTCGCCTTGATGATCCCGGCGAGTTGCGGCGTGGCCGCGCCCGTAACCTCGAGGTTGTTCTCGGCCTGGAACTTCGAAATGGCGATAATCGTTTCCGTGCTCGCCTCGCCATCCGTGTTTCCCGGTGCGTAGCCGAGCGCCAGCAAGTCCGTCTGCACGATTCGGGTCAGCTCATCGGCGCTTGCTGCAGTGGACGACACACATGCGATTGCGAGGCCCGTTATTAGTATTTTGCGGAGCATGGTTCTCTCCTCTGGTCAGGCAACTCCTTCGGATTTTGCCTAGCGCTGCCTGTCAATGCAAAAGCATATTGCCTGCACCCGCTGTAATCGTTCAGACGGACAAGTTTTTTCCCCGTCCAGCGAACAGCGGGACTAGCGCGATCGCCCCTGGTCTTTTGCGTCGACAGGATAGAAAGCAATGAACGCCCCTGCTTCGTCGGTGGCCTCGTCCGCGGCCCCGCCTTCCGCTTCGGCGTCCTCAAGCCAGCGGAGCAATTGCTGGCGCAAAGCGGCTATACGTTCCGGGCTCGCCTTGATACGCATGCGCATCACGATGGGTGAGGGATCGTCGTCCTTTGCTTTGGCCAGGGCTTCCAGCACTTCTTCCTCGGTGCTGCGCAGAACCTGCCGCAACGGACCGGCGGTATCGTCAGCTGCGGCCCCGGCGAAAAGCCCACGATCGACCTCGAACTGGCGCGCAATGGCGCGGAAAGTCCGCTCTATCGCGCCGCGCTTTTTCTGTTCGCCGACGATCTCGAGCAGGCCCGCCGCGTGCAGCGCGTCGACGTGCCGGTACAGTTTGGTCAGCGGCTCACCGAGTTCCGCGGCAACCTGCTTCGCGCTGCGCTCGGTACCGGCAAAAGCCAGCAGCAGGCGCAGCTTGAAGGGATCCGCCAGCAGGCGAAGCTGCTCCAAATTATTGATTTTGTATGATTTACTGGACATCGCCCTGCTGAGTCGAATGCTGCTGTTGATTATTCACGAGAGAGTGAATAGTCTTTATTCATGGTTTCGTGAATAATAAGGATACGCCATACC
>DATICC010000090.1:0-6031 GCA_035457045.1 Woeseiaceae bacterium
CACAGAGTTCATGAGTTTCATGGTTTCGACGAGGCCGAGGATGGAGTTCTCGGTCACGCTCTTTCCGACCTCGGTGAACGGTTCGGCGCCGGGGCTCGGCGCCCTGTAAAACGTGCCCGGCATCGGCGGGCGTATGTCGCGGATCTCGCCGTTGACGGCAGCCGCCGGTCTTTTGACGGCAGCGGGCAATGGCGCCTCGGGTGACTTCGGCGCGAGCGCCGGTGCCGCAGTGCCCTGGCGCATCCAGGCGCCTTTACGGGTATTGCTCAACGACAGCTTGAAGCGATCGGTCTCCAGTGTCAGCTCGTCGTAGGGCGACTCATCGAGCAGCTTGAGGATCTCGCGCACGTCTTCATCGGTCAGGTTCACGATGGTTTCTTCCGTGCACTCATGAGTTGTATGACGTGGTCGAACGCTTTGCCGGCAGGCTTTGCGGCCGGTGCTTTTTCCCGGTTGGCCCACACCGTTTCGGGACGGCTCTGCAAAAGATAAACCACCGGTTCCGGCAGCACGGGCTCTCGCGCCACGGCCCATTCGATGTCCTGTGGACTGCCATAGTGCTGCTCGATGCGGCGTGCGACCTGCCACAGGCGTCCGATGACGGCATCGCTGAGGCAAGCCGCAGTCTGGCGCGCGGCATCTATGCCCAGCTCGCGCACGCCGCCCGCGGACCGGTCGGGCACGTGTTCGATGATCTTCGCGGACACGTTGCGGCTGACGATCTCTCCCGTGACCTTGTTGACGACGTAGCGATCCGGCGTCACTTCGCCGCTGACCAGGCAGGAGCCGAGTCCCCAGCTTCCCTCGATCACGATCACCGACTTGTCGCCCGTGGTCGGGCTGCGGGTAAACATGACGCCTGCGCACAGCGCATCGACCATTTGCTGCACGACCACGGCCATTGCGAGCTGCTGCTCCGGGAGCCCCAGCCGCAGCCGGTAACTGATGGATTCGCTGTTGTAGAGACTGGCCCAGCAAGAGCGAACACGGGCTACGAGTTCCTCTTCCCCGAGTGTCCATAGATAAGTGTCCTGCAATCCGGCGAAACTCGCGGTGTCGCTGTCCTCGCAGGTGGCGCTCGAGCGTGCCGCGACCGGGCAGCCGCCGCCGTTGCCGGAGAGCCGGCGGTAGTTGTCGGCAATTGCCGTGGCGACGGACCGCGGTACCGGCGCGGCGGTGAGTCGTGCACGTATGCGTTCACTCGCGCTTGCGACCTGCACCGGATCGTGCCGGTCGAGGGTAACGATCTCCGCACGAATCTCGCCTTGCGGATCGGCGCTGGCGAGAAACTCTTCGAAAGCGGCCGTGGTCACGACGAAGCCCGGCGGCACCGGGACCTCCGCCCGTGTCAGTTCCCCGAGGCTCGCGCTCTTGCCGCCGACCGTCGGCCGGTCGGCAAGGGACAGTTCCGGGAACCAGCGTATGAAAGTTCGGCCTGCCTGCATCGTCGTGTCCCGGATAGGCCCGGTCTCAGTCGAGTATGGTGACCACGCCCCTGTCACCATCCACACGCACGCGCTGGCCGGTACGGATGCGATGCGTTGCGCGACCGGTGCCGACGACGGCCGGCATGCCGTATTCCCTCGCAACGATGGCGGCATGCGACATCGTGCCGCCGATGTCGGAAACGGCTGCCTTGATCTTCGGGAACACCGGGCCCCAGCTCGGCGTGGTCACCGGCGAAACCAGTATGTCGCCTTCGCGTATCTGGCCGATGTCGTTGACGTTCTTCAGCACACGCGCAACGCCTTCCACCACGCCCGGCGATGCCGCAAAGCCGTAGATGGTGTTCTCGTCGGCTTTTTCCGGCGCGCGCGACCAGGCTTTCAGTGTGTCCGAGGTTATGCCCCAGAGCATCTGCACCGCAGGGTCCTCGAGATGCTCCGGCATGGGGCCGATGGCTATCGGTGCTTCCCACTCGGCGAACTTTGCAAGGATCTCGCGCCGTCGCTTGACGACCGGCTGCCATTGCTGCGCGCCGACCGGTTTCGAGCCGGCCGCCCAGGCGAGCATGACATCCACCAGCGCGGCCTCGACCTCCGGGTGCTTGAGCTGGAAGATGTCATCGACCTCCTTCAGGATGCTGTTCTTCACCAGCAGCGCGCCGAACTCGCGGAGCTTCGCGTAGAAGCGTGTGGTGAACCAGTGTTCGCAATAGAACTTGTGATCCTCGACGTACGGAAATACGCGGTGGCACAAGCCGAGCATCTGGTCGAACGCGATCCGCTCGTCCTCCGTTTCGAGCAGGGCACGATAACCGTCGCTGATACGTTTGCGTTCGAGCTTCAGTTCCTCGGTTTTGCGGACGATGTCCACGCCCGAGTGGATCTGCGTGATGAAGTGAGAAATGGCTGAAAACGGTACCGTGCGGTCATCGTCCCAGCTGCGGTGGTAATGATAGAAACCGTCACCGACGGACACGTTGAACCAGGGTTGCCGGACCTTGTCGAACTCCGCGATCCATTTCTTGCCCGGCGCCCCGCTGTCCTTTACCGCCTTCAGCACGGCGATCGGGTCGGCGCCGTCGGCAAAGCATCCGTCGATGCCGAGATCGACCGCGAGCTTCGCCAGGGACTTCAGTTTGTCATCGGCCTGGAACATCAGGATGTCGATGCCGGCAACCATGCGCGCGACGGTCTGGTCCGTGATCTCCGGAAAAGCCTTCTTGCAGAACTGGAAGAACACGAGGTAGGCGCCGTACCCGAGCATCAGGAACTCGAAATGGTGGTGCCACATCACCGAGAACAGGTTTATGCAACGGTGGTAACGCTCGCGGACGAAATGATTCTGGCCGATGCCGCGCGCCTCCATGACACTGCTCTCGTCATCGAACTCGGGCAACTGCGGCACCACGACGCTGTCGATTTCGCCGATCAGCGCCATCATCTTGTCGCGCCACTTCGCGTACAACTCGTCCCAGTTCTCGAAATAATGACCGGCCCGTTTGTTGAAAATCTCGGAGCGGCGCGCGATCTGCTCGGGATCGCCCACTGCGTGCGCCGTGATGTACACCCGGCCATTGATGATGCGGTGTTCGACGCCGAGCGTGGCCGGAAACGCAAAAATGCGCGTCGTGTTGGCGCCCATCGCGGTGTACGGGATCTCCGCGGTAATCGCGTCGAAGGCAGGCATCGGCTCCGGGAAATGCATGGAGTTGCAGAACCAGAACACCTTGTCGTCCGCCGCCTGCCTGCGCGTGTAATACGGGTACATTTCCTCCCATCCCTCGGTCCCGGGCACGGTCTCGATCTCGGATGGCAGCGGGAACGGGCGATAGGCGGCCTTTTTCTTCATGGCGGCGATCCTGGCGGTGTTTCCGGGCGGAAACGGATTTCAGGATTATAGATGCATACGCAAGTCCTGTGCTTGCCCACACTGTGCGCGGAAGCCCGCGATTCAATTCTCCGCGCAGAGTCATTCGACTGGGAGTGCAATCGGTAAGCTGCCTCGTTAATCCGGCCGAATGGCGGTGCTAGACTCGGAGCGATGACCGGCCTGCCCCGGTATCTGATCGAAATCATGAGGTTGAATAAAATGAGCCACAAGAGCCTTGAGGAATTGCTGAAATCCGTCCGCAGTCCGGTCGAGCTGTTGCGACACTCGCAGATAGGTGCGTACGTCTATCCGGTGGTTGCACCCGAATTTACCAACTGGCGGGATGAGCAACGGGCCTGGCGCGAGACCTGCGTGCTGTTCGACCAGTCGCATCACATGGTCGACATCTACATCGAGGGACCCGATGCGCTCAAAATGATCAAGCACCTCGCGTTCAATACCTTCGAGAACTTCACCGTCGACAAGGCCAAGCAGTTCATACCCTGCGCTTATGACGGCCATGTCATCGGCGACGGCATCCTTTTTTACCTGGCAAAGAACAAGCTGCTGTTCGTCGGCCGGGCGCCGACCGCCAACTGGATCCAGTTCCACGGCGCGACCGGTGGCTTCGACGTGAAAATCGACAAGGACGACCGTTCGCCGTCATTCCCCGGGGGCAAGCCCGTGGTGCGCAAGTGCTACCGCTACCAGATCCAGGGACCGAATGCCTGGGCTGTGATCGAGAAGCTGCACGGCGGACCGCCGCCGGAAGTGAAGTTCTTCAACATGGACTCCATCAGGATCGCGGGCCGCAAGGTGCGGGCGTTGCGCCACGGCATGGCCGGTGCGCCGGGGCTCGAGGTGTGGGGACCGTACGCGGAAGGCGAGGAGATTCGCGACGCCATCATGGAGGCCGGCCGGGAGTTCGGCATCCGCCGCGTAGGTTCCAGGGCCTATGCCACCAACACGCTGGAATCCGGCTGGATTCCCTCACCCTTGCCGGCGATCTACACCGGCGATGCGATGAAGTCGTACCGCAAGTGGCTGCCGGCCAATGGCTACGAGGGCACCGGTTCGCTGGGGGGCAGCTATTATTCGGATGACATCGAGGATTACTACCTGACGCCCTATGAACTCGGCTACGGTCCGTTCGTCAAGTTCGATCACGACTACATCGGCCGCGAAGCACTGCAGATGATCGCGGACGAGCCGCACCGCAAGAAGGTGACCTTTGCCTGGAATGCAGACGACGTCGCGAAAATAATCAGCTCGATGTTTGTGCCCGGCGAGGAGCACTACAAGTACATCGACCTGCCCCTGTCCAACTACGCCTCGTCGTCATACGACAAGGTAATGAAGAAGGGAAAAATGGTCGGCGTATCGATGTTCACCGGCTACAGCTACAACGAACGCTCCATGTTGTCGCTGGGTTCGGTCGATCCCGACGTCGAGATCGGTACGGAGCTGACACTTGTCTGGGGCGAGGAAGACGGCGGTTCGAGAAAGACCACCGTGGAGCCGCACAAGCAGGCCGAGATCCGCGTCGTGGTGAGCCCGGTGCCGTATTCGAGGGTCGCCCGCGAACAATATGCCGGCGGTTGGCGAACCACCGGGACATGACGAGCGGCGCCGGCGCCCCGGCACCCGCTAGGGGTCCGGCGGTGAGGCATGTGATGCTTACGCTGATGCCTGTCGTATGGTGACAACGGGCGAGCTCCTGTGGCAGCCCCCCGCCGAATGGGTGAAGGCCGCCAACATCACGGCCTTTGCCGACTGGCTCGGGCGGACCCGGGGCCTCAAGTTCGCGGACTACCAGGACTTGCGGCGCTGGTCGGTCGAGAATCTCGATGAGTTCTGGGCGGCCATCTGGGAGTACTTCGAAGTAAAGTCGGCACCGTACGAGTGTGTGCTGGCCCGGCGCGAGATGCCCGGCGCCGAGTGGTTTCCCGGGGCGCGGCTGAATTACGCGGAACATATCTTCCGCCGGCGGCGCAGCGATGCACCGGCACTCCTTCATTCGGGTGAGAACAGGGAACTCGCGGAACTCGGTTGGGACGAGCTGGAGCAGCGCGTCCGTTCGCTGGCGCACTGGTTGAGGAGTTGCGGTATCCGGCCCGGGGACCGCGTCGCCGGTTACCTCACCAACACGCCGGAAGGTGTGATCGGATTGCTCGCGGCCGCGAGTATCGGTGCCGTCTGGGCAGGTACGTCGCCGGAATTCGGCACGCCAAGCGTGCTCGATCGATTCCAGCAGCTCGAACCCAAAGTCCTCTTTTGCGTGGATGGCTATCGTTACGGCGGCAAGGCCTTCGACCGCGTCGGTGCCGTGCGTGAGCTGCTTGCGCAACTGCCGAGCGTCGAACGCGTGGTGTTATTGCCGGTACTGGATCCGGCGGCGTCGGCGAGCCTCATCGACGGTGCCGTGTTGTGGCGCGACGTGACCTCGATACGCGATGCGCGGCCGCTGGAATTCACGCAGCTCCCTTTCGATCATCCGCTGTGGATCCTGTTCTCGTCGGGAACCACGGGCATACCCAAAGCGATCGTCCACAGCCAGGGCGGCATACTGATAGAACAGATGAAGCTGAGCTCGCTGCACTTCAATCTCAAAGAGGGCGAGCGCCTGTTCTTCTACACGACACTCGGCTGGATGATGTGGAACTTCCTGGTGAGTTCGATGCTGGTCGGCGTCGTCCCCGTGCTCTACGACGGCAAC
>DATICC010000091.1:0-2962 GCA_035457045.1 Woeseiaceae bacterium
CAATGAATCGAGCCGCGAATGATCTATCCACGGCAGAGCTTCGCGAACTGTACCGCGAGCTGATTCTCGACCATGCGCGCAGCCCGCGTCACTTCGGCAAGCTGTCGGCGATTACGCACACCGCCGAGGGCCTGAACCCGCTGTGCGGCGACAAGCTCAGGTTGTACCTGCAGATCGACGATGACGATCGTATCAGCGATGCCGCCTTCGAAGGGTCGGGCTGCGCGATCTCCGTTGCTTCGGCATCACTGATGACCGACGCCGTCATCGGCATGCGCACGGCCGAAGCGGTGGACTTCTCCAATGCGCTGATTGCCTCGGTAACCGGCAGGGATTCGCCGGTCGAACTCGGGAAATTGCAGGCATTGCAGGGCGTTCGCGAATTTCCCTCGCGGGTGAAATGCGCGACTCTCGCCTGGCATGCCATGAACTCCGCCATCAGGCGGGACGCTGACCCGGCGTCGACAGAGTAGCTCATGTTCGGACATTCCAACGAACCGTTCACGCTGTCACGCGACGTTTCGGCAGTCATCGTGCCGGCGGGCGAGACCCTGACCTTGCGCGCGGGCACCAGCGGCTTCATCACCCAGTCGCTCGGCGGCAGCTTCACGGTATATGTCGAGGGCAATCTGTTCCGTATCGCCGGCAGCGATGCCGATGCCATAGGCAAGGAACCGGTGACCGCGCCTGCAGTGCCCGACAACCCTACCGATGCCGACATCGAGAACGTCGTCTGGCAGCAACTGCGTACCTGTTACGACCCGGAGATCCCGATCAACATCGTTGACCTGGGGCTGGTCTATCGTTGTGAAATCCGTCCTGCCGCAAACGGCATGCGCTCTGTCGACGTCGACATGACGCTGACGGCACCGGGTTGCGGAATGGGCGACATACTCGTACAGGACGCCCAGGAAAAGATTGCGGTGATTCCGACGGTCTCGGACGTGCGCGTGGAACTGGTGTTTGATCCGCCGTGGAACCAGAGCATGATGTCGGACGAGGCGCGACTGCAGACAGGAATGATGTAACATCGTGGCGGGGACACGCCATGAAAACGCTGACACTGCTGCGCCACGCCAAGTCGAGCTGGGACGAGCCGGGACTCGCGGACCATGATCGGCCGCTCAACAGTCGCGGCGAACGCGACGTTCCGCGCATGGCAAGCCGTCTTTCGGATGCCGGCATTCGGCCGTCGCTGATCCTCAGCAGCCCGGCCCTGCGCGCCTGGACCACCGCCCGCCTCGTCGCCCGCGAGATCAGCTACCCGGTCGAATTCCTGCAGCGCGAACCGAGGCTTTATATGGCCGGGGTGAAGACCCTGATCGACGTCATCGGCAAGCAGGACAACCGTATCAATAACGTCGTGCTGGTCGGACACAATCCGGGCCTTACCGAGCTGGCCAGGTTCCTGGTACCAGGGGTAACGGACAACATACCGACCTGCGGGCTGGTGTCCGTTTTCATCGATGCCGATGACTGGGACATACGTGCGCGGGACAAAGTGCGCCTCAACGTGTTCGATTTTCCGAAGAATGCCGGGGCCTGAGCCCGCGGTACGCGTCCCTCAATTTTCGTTCAACGACAACAGGCTGGCGTTGCCGCCAACGGCCGACAGGTTGTGGCTGACGGTATATTCGCTGCCGAAGCGCGGCAGGTAGTGAGGGCCTCCCGCTTTCGGTCCGGTTCCCGACAGCCCGCGGCCTCCGAAAGGCTGTACGCCCACGACGGCACCGATCATGTTGCGGTTGATATAGATGTTTCCCGCGGCGGAATACGAAGTCAGGGCACTGGCGCGACGATTGATCCTGCTGTGCAATCCCATGGTCAATCCGTAACCGGTCGCGTTCACCGATGCGACGGTTTCCTGAAGCCGTTTCGCCCGGTAGCGGTAAACGTGCAAGACCGGTCCGAAGACTTCGCGTGTCAGCCGCGCAATATCGTCAATCTCGATGGCGACCGGCGCCACAAAGGTTCCAGCGGCAGTGGATGCGGGCAACTCGCACTGGTGAATTATCTGGCTGTGGCTGGTGAAATCCGCAACGTGCGCACGCAACATCTCGCGCGCGTCGCTGTCGATCACCGGCCCGACATCGGTGGCCAGGTCCGCCGGATCGCCGATCACCAGTTCCCGCATGTACCCTTTCAGCAGTTCGATGACTCGTGGGGCGATATGCTCCTGCACACACAGCAGTCGCAGTGCCGAACAACGCTGGCCTGCACTGTTGAATGCGGATGTCACCGCATCGAGCACGACCTGTTCCGGCAACGCCGAGCTGTCGACGAACATTGCGTTCTGGCCGCCGGTTTCGGCAATCAGGGTCGCGATCGGGCCGTCTTTCCCGGCGAGCTTGCGATTGATGAGGCGTGCGGTCTCCGTGGAGCCGGTGAAAGCGACCCCTGCGATGCGCGGATCGCTGACCGCACGGCCCCCGACCAGCGGACCGTCACCGGGCAGGAAAGCGAGCACATCGCCCGGCACTCCGGCCTTTTGCATGAGCTGAACCGCGCGGCACGCAATGAGCGGTGTCTGCTCCGCCGGCTTCGCCAGTACCGCGTTGCCCGCAGCGAGCGCCGCGGCGACCTGGCCGCTGAAAATGGCCAATGGAAAATTCCACGGGCTGATGCAGACAAACACCCCGCGGCCGCGCAGCCCCAGGGTGTTGCGTTCCCCGGTCGGGCCGGGAAGGACCTGCGGATCGCCAAAATGACGTTCCGCCTCCGAGGCGTAATACCTAATAAAATCAACGGCTTCACGCACTTCAGACAGAGCATCCGGCAAGGTCTTTCCCGCTTCCCGAATGCAAAGCGCCAGCAGTTCCGGCGCATGCTCCTCGAAGAGCTCCGCGGCCTTGCGCAGGATGTCCGCACGCTCGCGCGCCTGCCTTAGATCCCACGCCGGCTGTGCGGCAACGGCGCGTGCAATTGCTTCGTCGACGAGCGCCGCATCGGCTTCCAGGCAGGT
>DATICC010000092.1:0-3293 GCA_035457045.1 Woeseiaceae bacterium
GGGATGAATAAATCCGGCACCTTTTCTTTGGCGCTTTTTCCTTCTATCGCTTGCTGCGCACCCGCGATACGGCATCCAGCCATCCGGCATAGAGTTGCTCGCGCTGCCCGCTGTCCATGCGGGGTTCGTACACACTGTCCCGCTGCCACAGCTCGCCGATGGCGGCTGGCGACGCAATCATCCCGCATTGCAGGGCCGCGACGCAGGCCGCGCCGAGTGCCGTCGATTCGATGTTCACCGGCCGCTCCACCGTAACGCCCAGGATGTCGGCGAGAAACTGCAGAAACCAGCGATTCCCCACCATGCCGCCATCCACCCGGATGATTTGCACCTTGATCCCGTCTTCCCGCATCGCCAGCAGCAGGTCGCGCGTCTGGTAGGCAATCGCCTGCAGAGTCGCGGTGACGATTTCGCCGATGCCGCTGTCCCTGCTCAGTCCGAGAATCGCACCCCTTGCAGCCGGATCCCAATACGGCGCACCCAGGCCGGCGAATGCCGGCACGACGTGCACATGCGAGACGATGCCGGTCTTCTCCGCGATGGCTTCGGTGTCCTGTGCCGACTTGACGATACCCAGCTGGTCCCGCAGCCACTGAATCGCCGAGCCTGCGACGAATATGCTGCCTTCAAGTCCATAGGTAACCTTGCCGCCGAAACGATAGGCTATCGTTGCCAGCATCTTGTTGCCGGAGCGTATGGCCCGGGTACCCGTATTGGCGATAACGAAGCAGCCGGTCCCGTAGGTACTTTTGCAGGTGCCGGCTTCGAATCCTGACTGGCCTATGAGCGCCGCCTGCTGGTCGCCGGCCATGCCGCTGACGGGAATCGCCGCACCGAACAGGGACGGTTCCGTGGTGCCGAAATCCGCCGCACAGTCTTTGACCTCCGGCAGCAGGCTGCGTGGAATCGCGAACAGGCGCAGCAGCGCGTCATCCCACTCCTGGTTATGAATATTGAAAAGGAGGGTCCGGGACGCATTGGTCGCGTCCGTCGCATGCACCTTGCCGCCGGTCAGCCGCCACAGCAGGAAAGTATCCACGGTGCCGAATGCCAGCTCGCCGGTTTCCGCCATGTGCCGCGCACCGGGAACGTTGTCCAGTATCCAGGCGATCTTGGTCGCCGAAAAATACGGATCGAGCCGCAAGCCGGTCTTGGCTTCGATGGTCGATTCCAGCCCCTGCCGTTGCAGCTCCGCGCAACGCGCGGTCGTTCGCCGGTCCTGCCATACAATGGCATTGTGGATGCAACGGCCGCTTTGTCGGTCCCAGACCAGCGTGGTCTCGCGCTGGTTGCTGATCCCGATGCCGGCAATGTTGCCCGCGCCCTGGCCGCCCTTTTGCAAGACCTCCCGGGTCACCTGCAGCACCGATTGCCAGATCGCAGCGGGATCGTGTTCCACCCAGCCCGGCTGCGGGTAGATCTGCGGAAACTCCTGTTGTGCCGAAAATGCCGCTACGAGCTGCCGGTCGAACAGCACGGCGCGGCTGCTGCTGGTGCCCTGATCGATCGCCAGTATGTACTCAGCCATCCCCGTCACCCTCGTACAGCGCGTAAAGCGGCTTCGCCACCCGCATTCTTCTGCCCGCCTCCGCAGGCAAGCGCTGGCCGGTCTGGCGATTCGCAAATTCCGCAATGTTCCGCAGAATCGCCTCCGGCCACGGCGTCACCCGGCGTGTGGCGAGACTTACGTGCAGGTTCATCCATTCAGCGGTGGCCGCGAGAAAGCCAAGCTCTGCGTGATAGAGCCACTGAAACTGGTGGATGCGTTTTTCGTCGTACGCAAGGATCTGCGAACGCACGTAATACGGATCCGCCTCCTTCAGCTCCTGCATGTAGCTGATGTGGCATTCGACGGCAAAGGTGGAGCCTTGGCCAGACTTGATGTATTCGTTCGTGATGCCGAATTGCGCCCACAGGTCGTCGACACCGCGATCGAGAGCCAGCACATAATAGGCGACGTTCATGTGCCGGTTTATGTCGATCCATTCCGGCAGGACGACACCCGAGCTGACTTCGATTCCGGGCAGGTCTTTCATGCGCCAATCAATCCTTCAGCTCCGGACGATCGGTGAAGTGGCGCAGCGCTTGCGGATTGGCCAGCGCATCTGTGTTCTTCACCGGTTGCCCGTGCACCACCGAGCGCACCGCGAGTTCCACTATTTTTCCGCTTATCGTCCGCGGTATTTCCGGAACCGCGACGATCCTCGCCGGTACATGACGCGGCGTCGTATTGTCCCGTATGACCTTGCAGATCTTTTGCCGCAGGGCCTCGTCGAGAACGACCCCGGGCCGCAATACGACGAACAGAACGACCCTCACGTCGTCTTCCCAGTTCTGGCCGATCGCAATGCTCTCGACGATCTCGTCGAGCTTCTCCACCTGGCGGTAGATCTCCGCCGTGCCGATACGCACGCCGCCGGGGTTCAAGACGGCATCGGAACGTCCGTGGATGATCATGCCGCCGCTCGCCGTGATCTCGGCGAAATCGCCGTGGGCCCAGACGCCGGGAAATCTCTCGAAATAGGCAGCGTGATACTTTCTGTCCCCCGGGTCGTTCCAGAAGCCTACCGGCATCGAGGGAAACGCACGCGTGCAGACCAGTTCACCGTTCTCCTGCAGGACCGGTCGGCCCTCGTCGTTGTAAATGCTGACGGCCATGCCGAGCGCGAGGCATTGCAGCTCGCCGCGTCGCACCGGCAGGATCGGGTTGCCCGCAGCGAAACAGCTGATGATGTCGGTGCCGCCCGCAATCGACGACAACTGCAGGTCGCTACCCACGGCGTCGTACACGTAATCGAAACCATCCGGCGCGAGCGGCGAACCCGTCGACAGTACGGACTTCAGCGACGACAGGTTGAACTCGTCGCGCGGCCGTATCCCGGCTTTCTGCTGGGCCGCGATGAACTTGGCGCTGGTACCGAAAATGTTGATGCCCTCTTCCTCGGCGATGCGCCACAGGATGCGTCCGTCCTCGTGGAACGGTGAGCCGTCGTAGAGTATGAGCGTCGCGCCGGAGGCCAGTCCGCTGGCCAGCCAGTTCCACATCATCCAGCCGCAGGTGGTGAAATAAAAAAGGCGGTCACCGGACACGACGTCACAATGCAATACATGTTCCTTCAGGTGTTGCAGCAAGGTGCCGCCGGCGCCATGTACGATGCATTTCGGCACGCCCGTGGTGCCGGAGGAATACATGATGTAGAGGGGATGGTTGAAAGGCTGGCGCGCGAACGCCACCTCCTTGGCTGCGTGCGGCGCGACGAAGTCGGACCACAGCGCCGCCTTCGCGATGCGGC
>DATICC010000093.1:0-3048 GCA_035457045.1 Woeseiaceae bacterium
GCGACGAGACACTTGAGGCCGCACTATTCGCTGAAAACGAGATTCCCTGGGACGAGATTGCGTTTCGCAGCGGGCGCTTCGCGCTGAGGAAATTCTTCGAAGACGCCGGACGCAACAACGGCGTACACCTGCACGAATTGCGCCGCAATCGTCAGTCGGACGACTGAGCGCCAGGCCAAAATCGCCGGATTATTTCGCGCTGGTGGCGGCGAGTGCTTCCGCGAGCTGCGGTGCCGGCAGGTAGCCGCTGATCAGCGAGCCGTCCTCCAGCACGATTGCCGGCGTACCCCTGAGCCCGACATCCTGGCCTATGGCGTACTGTCGAGACACGACAGACGAATCGCAACTGTGTGTCTCAAACGCCTTGTCCAGCTTGGCAAGCGTAAGCGCTTCGTTGCGATCGTCCGCGCACCAGACCTGCTCGGCCTTCACCCACGAATCCGATGCGGGTCCGTTGCGGGGATAAAGCAGGTATTTGACCTCGATACCCTGGGCCAGGTACTCGCCGATCTGGCTGTGCAACCTGCGGCAATAGGTGCAGTCAATGTCGGTAAATACCGAAACCGAGAATCGCACTTCCTCGGGCGAGAATATGATCATGCTCTCGCGCGGGACCGCTGACATCATTTCGATACGCGACTCGTTGCGCGCTTCCTCGGAAAGATTGGTCTGCATTTCGAGGTCGATCAGGTCGCCCTGGAGCAGGTAGCGTCCGTCGGCGGAAATGTAAGCGACGATCGCGCCCTTGCTGACCGTATACCAGCCGGGAACCGGGCTCGGGTTGACGTGCTGCGGTTCGATTTCGGCGAAACGGTCGGACACGAGTTCACGCACCGTCTCGAGTTCGTCGCCCGCGGCTCCGGTCGCGGCCATCGCCAGGACGAGTCCGGTGGTGATCCCGGCAGCGCCTCGCGCCAAGTGGTTGTACATTGCAGTTCCTTGAGTCAATCGAATCCGGGGTTTTGCCTGGCAGTACGCATGTCGGAACGCGTTGCTGCTCGTTCGACCCGTCGTGCCGCTGCCGGTTCCAAGGACAGCGGCGTATCGGGAGGAATGTGATTGTAGCAGAGGACTTGTGCAAACCGGGCTGAACGCATGGGTTCAAGGCCCGATGCTCAGCCCCGCGGGTGGTGCCGGCCGTGCAGTTCCTTCAGCCGTTCCCTTGCTACATGCGTGTAGATCTGTGTCGTCGACAGGTCGCTGTGCCCCAGCAGCAGCTGTACGACCCTGAGATCGGCGCCGCGGTTCAACAGGTGCGTGGCAAAAGCATGCCGCAGGCTGTGCGGCGACAACTTCTTCGAAATCCCCGCTTTCTGCGCATAGCGCTTGATGATGTGCCAGAAGGCCTGTCGCGTCATTCGATCGCCCCGGCGCGTGGGGAACAGGTAATCGGTCTGCCGCTCGAGCAGAATTTCCATCCGTGGCCCGTCGATGAATTCTCGCAACCATCGCTGCGCCTCGTCCCCAAGCGGTATGAGTCTCTCGCGATCACCCTTGCCGACGATACGCAATACACCCTGGTTGAAATTGACCTGCGACTGACGGAGATTGATGAGTTCCGACACGCGGAGCCCGGTGGCATAGAGCAACTCGAGCATGGTGCGGTCACGATGCCCAAGCGGTTCGTCGGGGGACGGCGCGTGCAGCAAAGCGTCGACCTCGTCCTCGGTCAGGGTCTTCGGCAGCGACCGGCCGATGCGCGGCATTTCGATATCCGCCGTCGGGTCGGTGTCCCGCAGGCCTTCGCGCATGATGTAGCGGAAAAACCGGCGGAAGCTCGACAACTGGCGCGCTGTCGACCGTGGCTTGGCGCCTGATTCGACGCGTCTCGCAATGAAGGCCAGCAGATCGGACTTTTCGGCATTCTCGATGCGGATATCCTGGGCCGAAAGGCCCCGCCACAACGTCATCAGGTCGGCGCGGTAAGCCCCGAGCGTGTTGGCAGACAAGCCGCGCTCGGTCCATATCGCATCGAGGAACCTGTCGACGAGGTCCTCGGAATTCGATTTTTTGGTCGATCGTTGTTGCTGACTGCTCGCCATGGTATCCATCAAGTCCGCTCAGGTATCCGCAACCTGGTCGAAGGGCTCGCTCAATCGCAGATGACGGCTGGTAGCATACGCGGCCTGCGAACAGCTTTCGGCAGCTACCGGTCTTACACCTGAAATTGCAACAAACTGATCGCCAAGCAACGGATTTTTCGAGGTTTTGAGTATGCGCAGCGGACCGGGCTGTGGACGTGATCACTGTCACAGAATCAGCAAGGCATTAACATAAAGTGATCTGCGTCACAGCTTGAGACGCGACTTCGGTGCAATCCGGCAGACAATTCGGAGATTGAACCTGCCTAATGCGTAGTACAGGATCACCTATTTTCGCCAAAGAGAGCTCCGGGCGCATGACCTCGAGTCCCAGCCAACGTTGGCCGCTGCCGCTCGCAATCCTTTATGCGACCTACGCATGGTTGGCATTCCTCTGCTGCGTGCTGGTCGCCATTGCCGGAGCATTGCTGCTGCCCGGACTCGAGCGGCGCCGGCGCTGGGTTACTGCCAGCGCCAGGACGGCACTGCGGCTTTGCGCCATCCCGGCCACGGTCGTAGGCATGGAACGGTTGCCACAGGAGCATTGCATCGTGGTTGCCAATCATGCGAGTTACCTGGACGGCGTCATCCTGCAGGCTTTCCTGCCACCGCGGTTCTCCTATGTCATCAAGGGCGAGATGCAAAATGTGCCGGTGGTGCATTTTCTGCTGCGCCGGATCGGTGCAAAGTTTGTCGAGCGTTTCGTGGCCGCCGGCAGCGCGCGCGATGCGAGGGCCCTGCTCAGGGCTGCGGCAGCCGGTGAATCGCTGGCCTTCTTCCCGGAAGGCACGTTTATCAGGGAACCGGGACTCGGGCGGTTCCGCTCCGGGGCATTTGCCGCCGCCATCAAGGGAGAATTACCGGTCGTTCCGCTGGTCATCGTCGGTTCGCGAAACGTCTTGCCCGGCGGCACCCTGCTGCCGAGGCCGGGCCGGCTCGTCATTCATATCCTGGATGCCATCCCCCC
>DATICC010000094.1:0-3427 GCA_035457045.1 Woeseiaceae bacterium
AATCGTAACCATCCCTTACTTGCTCGCGTACCATTGCGGCTGCCTGTTCAGGCCCGTCGACGCTGTTGCTATTGAATGACGGGCCGGACGTAAAAAGCCGCGGCCCGATAATTTCACCCTCTGCAATCTGTCTGCGCAACTCGAGGTGAGACGGTTGGCCGAGCATGCCTCGTATCAGCGTAACCCCGTTTGCGGCGAACAGACCCAGGACGCGCTCGAGATCCCGGGAGCTGGCACCGGGAACATGGGCATGCATCTCCGCCAGTCCCGGCATCAGGTAGCGGTCGGTTCCGTCGATGATTGCGGCGTCGTCGGGCAATGCTGTCGTATCGACGTCGCCGATCGCGGCGATTCTGCCGTCGGTCACGACCACTGAGCGCCCGGGCCATACGCCCTCGGACGTCATCGGAATGACGTTGACATTGACGATCGCCACGGACTCCGCAAGGACCGGTGCCGTGCCGGGCACAACAAGGAGCAGCAGAATCGAAAGTTGTCTCATGGCGATTCGTTCCGGATAACTGAACTGTTTGAGCGGCGCTTCGCGGCCCGGTTCCGCTGAATTCGCTCAGATGATCCGCCGGAGCGTATCCCTGCTGATGTTGCCACCGCAAATCAGCACGACGATGCTGCCGCCCGCGTGCTTGCGCCCGAGGGTGAGCAGGGCCGCCAGCGCCACTCCGGCCGCTCCTTCGAGCAGCAAATGATGTGTATCGATAAATGCGCGCATGGCCGATGCAATCTCGTCCTCGGTAACCGTGACGTAATCGCTGATGATATCGCGACAGATTTCGAAAGTGATGGCGCCGGGCTCGATTCCGCCAGCGGTTCCGTCCGACAACGTCGGTTCGCTGGATATATCCAGGATGCGCCCGGCGCGCACCGACTCGGTCATGACAGCCGATGCCGCGGGCTGACAGGACACGATGCCGATCTTTTGATTGATCGTCTTCAGGAAAGAGCCTACACCGCTGATCAATCCGCCGCCGCCGACCGCGATATAAATGGCATCGATATCCGGCAGCTGCCGCGCAATTTCCACGCCGCAGGTTCCCTGCCCGGCGATCACCGCGGGATCGTTGTAAGGTGACAGGTAGGTCATGCCGTGGTTGGCAGCGTATTGCCGGGCATGCAGTTCCGTATCGAGGCCATCGATGCCGAAAAATCGCACCTCGCCGCCGAAACGTCGAATCGTATCGACCTTGGCCGATGAGGTTGTCTCCGGAACGAATATCACGCCGCTGACGCCCAACCCGGCCATCGCGCAGGCAACAGCTGCTCCATGATTGCCGCTGGATGCAGCGACTCCGCCGGAGGCACGTTCGGCCGCGGTCATCGTAAGCAGCTTGTTGAAAGCGCCGCGCAATTTGAAGGAACCCGTAAGCTGCAGATTTTCGAGTTTCAGCCAGACCCTGGCGCCGGTCTTTTCGCTGAACCAGGGAGAGAATTCCAGCGGCGTTTCCCGAACGTGATCCTTGATCCGGTTGGCCGCGAGCGCGATGTCGGCAGGTAATCTGCTTCTGTCCATGGTCCTACCCTAACCCAGAAACAGCCCCTCGGACATGCACAGTGATGCCGGACACGAACCTGACTACCGGGATCGCAGCGGAACCGTCAGCCGGTGGCACCACTGGGGTGCCACCGGCTGCCATCGTCGTACCGATAAGTTCAGGCGGTCTCTTCGCTGATGCGGAATTTCGACGGTGCGTTGTCGCCGCGCGCTACACAATATGTCTGGTAACGCTTCTCTGCATCACCGCTGAACACCGAGGTTGCAATGGCGAAAGCGTAGCCTTGCCCGGTCCGGTCCTGCTGCTTCACGAGGTGCCGGACCCGGCTTGCGGTTTCCAGGTCGAGCGTGGCATTCACAGCTGCTATGCAACTGTCGACTTCGCTGGCAAACGGAAGCCGGCTGTCGCTCTCCGCATAGGCCTGCGTATTCAGCCCGGCGGAGACAATCAGGGCAGTCGTAATTGTTTTCAGTATCTTAATGGTGCTCATCGTAGGGTCCTCACGTTAACGGCCATACGGCCGGTTGTCTGGTATTCAGAACAATTGTTCTGGTTTGGGCAAAAAAATGCCGGGGAATTCGGCGCGAAAGTCATGCGTGACACACAGGGCTCGGGCTATGGTTTTCTGCAGAATGGTCATTCTGTTTCTCACAAATTTTTTTAGCGGGCCACGGCAGCCATCGTGTTGTCGACGAAGCTGTTCAGCGTAGTTTTCGGGAATCCGGCCCGTCCCAGGACCACCAGCCCGAACAGCGCGCCGGTCAGGAATTCGCCGGCATCGCGAAGATCCAGGCCCTCCCGGACCTCACCTTTTTGCCGCGCGTTCTCCAGTCCTATCGAGAATGCCTTGGACATACGGCGCAGAAACTTCTGCAGGACTCCGGCAATTTCGGGATCGTGGGGAGCCAATTCCATGGCCGTGTGGCACAACATGCAGCCGCGCTTGTCGGCGCTCTGGCACATGCTTTCTATACGCTCGGCGAAAATCCGGCGGATGTCCACCAGCGACGCATCCGGTTCCAGCAGACGCAGGAACGACTGCTTGCCCATGCCGTCCGCATAGCGTTCCAGAGCCTGCTCGAACAGCTCGCGCTTGTTGCCGAATGTGCCGTAAATTCCGTACCGGCTGACGCCCGTGGCTTTCACGATGTCGTCCATCGAAGTCTCTGAATAGCCCTTCGACGAAAACAGGTCGACGGCGTGTGCCAACGCCTGTCCAGGATCGAATGCACGGGTTCTGACCATGCATAACAGAATACTCGTTCTGTTTCAGACTGTCAAGGAGCGGGTATCGTGGCGGGCCGGTCAGAGTTCGCTAGCGGCAAAGGTGTCGCAGCGGTCGGGGTCGCCGTGTTCGATGCCGGTGAGAAACCAGCGGCGCCGCTGCACGGAGCTGCCATGGGTGAAGGAATCCGGCATCACCATCCCGCCGGACTGCCGTTGCAGCCTGTCGTCACCGATGGCGCTGGCTGCAGTCAATGCTTCGTCGAGGTCGCCGGGATCGAGAATGATGTTGCGGCTGCGATTCGCCCAGACGCCGGCAAAGCAATCGGCCTGCAGCTCGAGTCGCACCGAAAGCCGGTTGGCTTCCGCCTCGCTCAGTCGCTGGCGCATGCGGTGTACCTCGCCGGATACGCCGGACAGGTTCTGCACGTGATGGCCGATTTCGTGAGCGATGACGTAGGCCTGCGCGAAGTCACCCGGTGCGCCGAAGCGCTGTTCGAGTTCCTGGTAGAAACCGAGATCGATGTAGGCATTGCGGTCTGCCGGGCAATAAAACGGGCCCATCGCGGCCTGGCCGAGACCACAGGCGGACTGCGTGGCGTCACGAAACAACACCAGCCGAGGTTCTTCGTACCGGCTGCCACGCTCTGCGAACAGGCTGCTCCATACCTCCTCGGTGTCCGCCATCACGC
>DATICC010000095.1:0-4859 GCA_035457045.1 Woeseiaceae bacterium
AACCTTGCGGGTTTCCGGCGAGAACGCCGGTGAGCCCTCGAAGCTGTGCAGCACGATGCCCTCCAGCAGGTCCCCCAGGGAGAGGTTGCAGTACTCGGCAAGGCCCTTCAGCACCTTCAGCAGGGACTTTTCCAGGCGGACCCCGGTTTGCGTACGTTCGACGACCTTCATGCAACCGGCCCCTTTACTAAGGTACATATGTACCAAGATCACTATTATGGCCGAATGCCGGTCACAGGTAAATGCCCAGCGTAAGTTACCGTTCTTGCAGTACAATCCGCCCGCAGCGGACGGACCCAATAAGTACAATTTCAGTGGGATTCGATAAGCGATGCCAACGTATGACGAGTTGCGCAAGGGTTTCGGACTGGGTGGCTGGCAGGTACTACCGGACCGCGGTCTGTTGCAGGACGGGGATGCCCAGGTCCATGTCGAACCATTGCCGATGGATGTGCTGGTCGCCCTGGCCGCGCACCAGGGCGACGTCGTCAGCAAGGACCAGCTGGTCGACATCGTGTGGAAGGGCCGGCCGGTCAGCGATGAGGTCATTACCCGCTGCATATCGCTGATCCGGCGCGCACTGGGTGACGACGCGAAGTCGCCCACCTTCGTCGAGAACGTGCCACGGCGCGGCTACCGGCTGATGCTGCCGATTACCCTTCCTGAACGCCCGGACACTGAGGCTAAAACAGCCCCGGTGGCCGTGCGCTCGGCGTACGCCCTGCCGCTGATCGGCGGGTTCGTCGCCATAACGCTGGTCGTCGCTTTCAGCCTTTGGCCGTGGCCGAAGCCGGACTCCGGCAATCAGCCCATTCGTTCCGTTGTCGTGTTTCCCTTTCGTTGCGACGTGGACAAGGAATACCTGTGTTTCGGATTTTCGGAGGTCCTCACCAGCACCTTGTTTCACCTCGACGAGTTGCGGGTGGTGAAGAGCCGCGAGGCCTTTGTGCCCGTCAAGAGTACCCGCGAGATCGTCGACGAGTTTGAGGTCGATGCCATTATCGAAGGGCAGGTGCGGTACGACGGACTTCACTTTACGGTCGTTGCCGACCTCATTGACGCGCGTAACGGCAAGGTGCTTTTCTCGAACACCTATGACGGCGCGGAGGAGACCATCTACGACCTGCAGGGCCAGGTAGCCGCTGACGTCAGGCGGCGCATCACCGGTGAGACCGACACTGCGGCTCCGGTAACCAGCCGGCCAGCCGGATTTGCGGTGTTCGATCGATATGCAGAGGGTTTGTATGCCTTCGAGAAGCGATCCGCGGATTCCATTCGTGAAGCGATCGAGCTGTTCCGGCAGACGATCGAGCTCGATCCGAAATTCGGTACCGCCTACCTGATGCTGGCTTACGCCTACGCACTGCTGCCGGAATACGCCGATGAGCCGCAGGAGCCGATGTATGAGCGTGCGATGCTGACGGCCGAGCAGGGCATGCGCATGGATCCGTCGATCAGCGACGCAACGGCGACGATACGCGCGTTCATTGCGCACCAGCATGGCGACTGGATCGGCGCGGAGAATGCATACCGGCAAGCGCTCGGCGCCGACTACGTATACCCGATCACGCATCACCTGTATTCACGGCTGTTGTCCAGTGTCGGGCGCCTGGATGCGTCGCTGGCAGAGGCTTTACGGGCACGCGAACTCGATCCGCAATCAGCGGTACTGATCTCCCGCCTGGCGATTGCCAACTTCTGGGTAGGCAATATGGACGAGGCAGAGCGACTGTTCGCGCGAGCCCACGGTATGAACCTGCTGTCGCCGATTCACGATCTCGCCTACGCCTTGTTCAGAATACGCCAGGGACGCACAGACGAGGCGCGTGAACTCGCCAAGGCCGGTCTCCAAAAATACGCTGCAGACAATCGCTGGGTCGACCCCGTGTTCGATGGTTTCGAAGACCCGGAAAAGCGTGAGCTGGCGCACCAGCTGGTAAGCGATTTGGCCGCTAAAGGGCAATTGCCTGCGCGCGTGGAGATCACCCTTTGGGCTTTGTTGAACGATGCCGATCGTGCGATGCTGGTCGCGCGACGACTGGAAACCGAGGGCGAGGTATTCGAAGCGGAACTGCTGTTCATTCCACAATTCGAGCTACTGCGCAATCACCCTGACTTCGCTGCGCTGATGGACGATATCGGGCTGACCGAATACTGGAACAGCGTTGGTTGCCGTTGGCTGGAGGGCGCAGTGCACTGCGATGCAGCTGCCAGCAACTGAAAGCGCCTGGCAGATTGTTCAAAAAGGGCCGTCCTGCCCTTTTTCAAAGTCGCGAGTCCGGCACCTGTCCGGACTTGCTCCCGATCGGTCAAGCATTCGAGTGCTTGACCGCCGAGCAAGCCATCCGTGTCTTGCCTTGGCAGCCCGTTTTTCAACAGCCTGCTAGTCCTCTATCCGGCTGCGCATCTGTTTCAGGCGGCCTCGCCGTGTTTTCTGATCGACGCGCTTCTCGCGCGATGCCGTGGTTGGCCTGGTCGGCTTCCTTTTCGCCGGTTGAACCATGGCTTTGCGAATGAGTGTTGCAAGGCGTTGCAGGGCATCGTTACGGTTTTTTTCCTGGCGGCGCGCGGATTGCGACTTGATCACAATGATGCCGCTGCTGCTGACTCTGCGATCCGCCAGATGCAGCAATCTGTCACGCAGCGCCGGATCGAGCGCCTTCGATGCGTTGATGTCGAAACGTAAATGTATCGCTGTGGACACCTTGTTCACGTTTTGCCCTCCCGCGCCTTGTGAGCGTATCGCCGTGATGCGAATCTCCTCCAGCGGAATGGCCAGCTTCGAGTTGATTACCAGCTCGCCCGACATGTCACCAGCTGTCCCAGACCCGTGGGACGTCATCAGGAAGGACGCTCTGGTGTCCCAACTCCGACCACGCCGGTCCGGGCCGGTGGAAATCCGATCCCGTGGACGCCAGCAACTGCTTTGAGTTGGCAAGGTCTGCGAGCTTGCGGGTCAATGCCGGCGCCTGCCTGCCCGACACGACTTCCATAGCAGTGCCACCGGCCCGAACAAATTCATCTGCCAGCACGCCCAGCTTGCTGTTCGTCATCCTGTAATGGCCCGGGTGCGCCAGCACAGCGGTGCCGCCGGCTTCGCGGATCCAGGCTGTCACTGTGGCTACCGATGGCCAGCCGCTTTCCACGTCGCCGGGCTTGCCTTGACCGAGGTAACGTCGAAAGGCCTGTTGTTCGTCCCGGACCTTGCCGCTTGCCACCAGGAACCTTGCAAAGTGCGGCCGGCCGATCATGCCATCGCCGGCGATGGCCATGGCACCTGCCAGCGCATCGTGGATGCCTTTTTGCGCCAGGCGTTTTGCAATGATCTCGGCACGCAGCAAGCGCGATTGCCGTTGTGTTGCAAGAGCCTGCTGCAAACCGTCGCAGGCCAGGCGCACATTGAGGCCGACAACGTGCACGCTCCGCCCCTGCCAGGTCGCGGACAATTCTATGCCATGGCACAGCGCGACAGCGGCGCTGCAGGAATCGCCCATATGCCGGTAGGCATCCAGCGTGTCGTGGTCGGTGATCGCAATGCAGCCGACGCCGTTGTCGCGCGCGCGAGCAAGCAGCTCGGCTGGGGCGAGGGCGCCATCGGAAGCCGTGGTGTGGCAATGCAGGTCGAAGAGCATGCGGTGTCCGGTCGCTGGAATCGCTCATTATAGCCGTTCCCGCCAGGCATCATGCCGCCCCGTTTGTGTGAGAATGCGGCGCTGTGGCGATCGTCATATCGCGACCGGGACGGGGTGCCCTTGCGAAATCTTTGCATATTGTTTTTTTGCCAGCTGGTTTCGGCGACCGGGTCGATCGTGATCGTAACGCTCGGTGGCATCATCGGCTCCATGCTGGCGGGCAATCCGGCATTCGCGACATTGCCGGTGTCCCTCATGGTGGTCAGCGTTGCGGCAACCGCGATCCCGGCGACTGTTCTGATGCGGCGCATCGGGCGCAAGGCCGGATTCGTGCTCGGATCACTGTCTGCGGCCGCTGCGGTATTGCTTGCCACGATCGCACTCGAAAGGCAGAGCTTCGTGTTGTTTGCGATTTCCGCCGGTCTGTTCGGCATCAACATGGCGTTTACCCAGCAATACCGCTATGCCGCAGCGGAAAGCGTGGATGGCCGTCACACCGCGCGCGCCATCTCGCTGGTACTGGTCGGCGCAATAGGTGGCGCGCTGTTGGGACCGGAGCTGGTTACACGGGGACAGCACTGGTCCGGTGACGTGCAATACGCGGGCACTCTCATTGCGGTCGCCATCCTGTTCGTGCTGCAAAGTCTGTCGTTGCTCTTCCTGAGTCCGTTGCGCGGCGAGACGGGAACGCAGAATGTCGAGCCCAATCGCAGCCTGAAGGAGATAGTGCGCCAACCCGTGTATCGCGTCGCCGTATTGAGTGCCGCGGTTGCCTACGGTGCAATGACGTTGTTGATGACGGCAACACCCATCAGCATGCACGTGAACGATGGGTTCGCGATCGAGGACACGGCCAATGTCATTCGCAGTCATGTACTCGGGATGTACCTGCCTTCGCTGTTCGCAGGGTTCCTCATGGATCGATTCGGTACGGTCAAGATCATGATGGCGGGGGCGCTCGCGTTGACCGGCGCGTGTCTCGTCGGATTGCACGGACACAGTTACATGCACTACTGGTATGCACTGATCATGCTGGGCGTAGGCTGGAATTTTCTCTACGTCGGCGGCACTACCATGCTGACCTTGACGTATTCCGTGGGCGAACGTTTCAGGGCACAGGCGATCAATGAGTTCACGGTCTTCGGGACCTCCGCCAGTGCCTCGCTGCTGGCAGGCGTCGTCATTCACTATTTCGGCTGGAACTTGCTGGTAACGCTGCCACTCTTG
>DATICC010000096.1:0-2919 GCA_035457045.1 Woeseiaceae bacterium
CCAGCGCCCTCATCAGGCGATCTCGAACAGGGATGCTGCGCCCTGGCCCCCGCCTATGCACATGGTGCAGACAACGTAACGCGCCCCCCGACGCCGGCCTTCGATCAGCGCGTGACCGACCAGCCGCGCGCCAGACATGCCGTAGGGATGACCGATCGAGATAGCCCCGCCATCGACGTTGAGCCGCTCGTTCGGGATACCGAGCCGGTCACGGCAGTACAGCACCTGCACGGCGAATGCCTCATTCAGTTCCCAGAGATCGATGTCGTCCATCTGCACGCCGGTGCGCTTCAGCAGCTTCGGTACGGCGAATACCGGTCCGATGCCCATTTCGTCCGGCTCGCAACCGGCGACCGCCGTCCCACGGTACAGGCCCAGCACCTGCAAGCCCCGCTGCGAGGCCAGCTTCGCATTCATGACCACTGCTGCCGATGCACCGTCGGACAGCTGGCTGGCATTGCCGGCCGTGATGACACCGTGCTCCCGCACCGGCTTGAGGCCGGCCAGGCCCTCCAGCGTGGTTGACGGACGATTGCCTTCGTCCTGCTGCAGCGTGACTTCCTGTATCGTGATTTTCCCCGTGCTCTTGTCCGTGACGCTCATTGCAGAGGCAAAGGGCGCGATCTCATCCGCAAAGCGCCCCGCCTCCTGCGCTGCCGCCGTGCGCTGCTGACTCTGCAATGCATATTCGTCCTGCGAAGCGCGGCTGATCGAGTAACGCCGGGCAACGACTTCGGCGGTGTCGATCATCGGCATGTAGACATGCTCGTGCATTTCCAGCAACCGCGGGTCCTTCGCGCGAAACAGGTTCATGTGCTCGTTCTGCACCAGGCTTATCGATTCAAGGCCGCCCCCTACCATGATGTCCACGCCATCGACGATCACGGTTTTTGCAGCGAGTGCGATCGCCATCATGCCGGAGGAACACTGCCGGTCCACGGTCATGCCGGCCGTGGTCACCGGCAGGCCTGCAGCGAGGGCCGCCTGCCGGCCGAGATTCAATCCCTGGGTCCCCTGCTGCATGGCGCAGCCCATGATGACGTCCTCGACCTCGGCCGGATCGATGCCGGCGCGCAGTATTGCATGGCGAATCGCATGCCCGCCGAGTGTCGGCGCTTCCGTGTTGTTGAATGCACCGCGATAGGCCTTGCCTATGGGCGTACGGGCGGTTGCAACGATTGCAGCTTCACGCATGGGTGATACCTTTGTCCGGTCTTTACGTTGCCAGGTTGATGCCGAGTTTCGCAGCTCCCTGGATCGCGAACTTGCTCGACTGTTCGAAGCCGCTTTGCAGCGCCTTCATGTTTTTCTCGTTGTTTATCGCATCCCATGCCGCGGCGACACCCTCCGCACTGAGCTTGTCCGGGTGCAGGTTCACGCCCTCGGTTTCGAATGCCTTGTACACGGCAAAAGAGCCGCCGCCGGCACAAAGAACCGCACGGCTCGGCGCATCCCTGCCGGCCAGGAACACTACGCCGTGACTCACGGACTCCGGCGCCAGCAGCTCGAATACCTTCTTTGTCATCAGTCCGTCCGTCATCGCCGTACCTGCGGCGGGTGCCAGGCAGTTGACGCGAATATCGTATTTCTGGCCTTCGAGGTGCAGCGTGTTCATTAGCCCGACCATCGCCATCTTGGCTGCACCGTAATTCGCCTGGCCGAAATTGCCGTACAGGCCGGTGCTCGAGGTCGTAAAAATGATGCGGCCGTACTTTTGCTCCCGCATGATCTCCCAGACGGCCTTGGTGCAGTTCGCCGTGCCGATCAGGTGCACGTCGATCACGAGCCGGAATTCGTCCATGGTCATCTTGACGAAGGACTTGTCTCGCAGGATGCCCGCGTTGTTCACCAGGATATCGACGCGGCCCCATTTGCTCATCGCCTGCCGGACCATGGCCTCGACCTGCGTGCCATCGGCCACGTTGCCGCCGTTGGACAATGCGTCGCCACCGGCTGCGCGGATCTCGGAGACGACAGTATCGGCATTGGCCGAGCTGCCGCTCGCATCCGCAAGATCGTTGACCAATACCCTGGCCCCGCGCTTCGCGAGCGCAAGCGCATGACAGCGGCCGAGGCCGCGCCCTGCGCCAGTAACAATGGCCACCTGGCCATCCATCCTGATAGTCATGTTCATTCCTTAAAGGCGCTGACAAATTCCCGAGCGTTTACCGGACAATGTACAGCGACAGGATCTCGGCAACCAACGCCGGCGTGCTTTCACCCTCGATTTCCACCGTGACCGCGGTCTTGGCAAGCCATTGTCCCGGCCTCTTCTCAGACGCCTCGAGTAGCTTCTGTCGCGAGCGGATGCGTCTTCCCACCCGGACCGGCGCCAGGTAACGGACCTTGTCCGAACCGTAGTTGACGGCCATCACCAGCCCGTCCGGAATCATTGCGCTTTGCGCATTCAGGTAGGACAGCAGCGACAGTGACAGGAACCCGTGTGCAATCGTCCCGCCGAAAGGCGTTCTTGCCGCCTTGTCCGGATCGACGTGGATGAACTGGTGGTCGTTGGTCGCATCGGCAAAGAGATTGACCCGTTCCTGGGTGATTTCTATCCACGGGGACGGAGGGAACTCCTGTCCGATCAGGCCCGGCAATTCCGATGCCTGGATGGTTTTCGACATTTCTTGCTCCTGTCGGGCAGATTATTGGTTCTTGTCGCGCGGGACCGGGCGAAACACGGCCGCCATGTAGTCGACCAGGTCCTCGCTGATTTCTTCGGCGGACTCCGGCGCAATCCCGGCCAGCGTCTTCGCCAGCGATTTCTTGAACCCGAGCTGCATCTCACGCGCGATCTGCACCCGCTGAGCCTGCGGCGATCCCGCGCCATGCATGGACTCGGTAAGGTAACCGACGGCATTCCGGCCCAGTGTCATGTTCTCGATCAGGCGGACGATGCGCAACCTGTCCTCTGTG
>DATICC010000097.1:0-5422 GCA_035457045.1 Woeseiaceae bacterium
AATCTCGAGATAACGCGCATGCGTGGCATTTACCTGGTCGCCATGCGATTCCAGGGTTTCCCGCGCCGACTCCAGCGCTTTCCTGCGCCAGCCAAGATCGCGCGACGCGAATGCGATCTCGGCCTCTGCAACGATACAACGCGCACGAGCCACTCTCTCCCTTGGGCCGAATGCGTGGGCCGCATTCCGAAGCAGTTCCTTGGCCCGATCGAAATCGCCAAGTTGCGCCATCGCGATGCCGCGCAATGCGAGCGCCGCCGCGTCATCGCGAAGCGCGACCCTTTTCAATGCGCCCAGCGGATCACCCGCGGCGAGCGCTCGCGCAGCAGCCGTGATCAGCGAGTCCATCGGTGTTTATAGCCTCGCGTCAAAAGGGGTCGAACCGATTTTTTCGATATTCCCGGAGAAAAAGGTGTGAAAAAGGTGTCAGGTTTATTTTTGCAAAATAAACCTGACACTTTTTTTGAATTAACTCGGTCACTGCCCCCGAATTGCCGAGTCGCGCCGGTGCTTCTCGACCACGGCCTTGAAGCCCGGGTCATCGCGTATCGGGTCGAGGCGCGGATCGGGCAGCAGGCCCTCGATCGACCAGAAGCCCGGCTCGCTCAGGTACCCGTCGAGTTGCTGCACAGCCAGATCGACGGCGCCGGCCGGGGCGAGCACCCGAACAATCGCGTCTATCCTGTATACGGCGCCGTCCGTCGCGGCCTGTTCGGTCGGCATCAGTTCGAGCGCACGCAGTGCAGAGTTGACGCCGGCCTCGGTCTCGCCGAGTCCGACCAATGCCTCACCGAGCGCGATCAGCAGGCGAGGCTCGTCGGGCTTCACCGCGAGCGCCGTCTCAACCTGTGCGCGCGCGATTTCAAATTGCTCTCTGGCAAGTTCGGATTGTCCTGCGAGGCGATACGCGATGCCGTAAGCGAGCGGTTTCGACTTGTACAGGGTGCGGGCTTCCTGGATCAGTTGCGGCTCCCATGTTCCGAGAACCCTGATTGCCGCCTCGTAATCCCGCTCCCGGATGGCAATGAACCACTTGTTGAGGACCTCTTCCCCGGGGCGGAGCAGGGGATTGCCATCGATTGCCGTGAACAACGGTGCGCTGTCGCCGTCGCGGAGCATGGCGATGTTGGCTCTGGCGACGCGCGCCTCGACTGCATCCGGTGCAATCTCCAAAACCTTGTCGAGGTATTGTTCTGCCTTGTCGTACTCACGCAGCCGCGTGTAAGCCGATGCATGTTGCCGAAGCAGGTTTGCGTTGCGCGGATCGGTTTCGATGGCCTGCTCGGAGATTGCCAGCGCCTGTCGCAACTGGCCCATGCGCTGGTAGATGGCCGAGCGGGCGAAAAGCACATCCGCATCGCCCGGCATCCCTTGCTCTGCGATCTCGAGTTCCGCCAGTGCCGCTTCGTAATCAAGTTGCCCGTGGTAGTGATACCAGCCCATGGCGAGGTGTGCATCGGGCAGATCCGGCTGCAACTCGAAAGCTCTCTGCACGGCCGCCAGCGCCTTCTCGCGACGGGGCTCGTTGTGATCCATGGTCCAGTACATGTGAATGTTTTCGATCGCGAGGTGGGCGAAGGCGAGCGCGAACTGCGGATCCTCGGCCACGGCGCGCTCGAACTGCTGCACGGCGGCGGGCAAGTCGCGCAACAGGTCCCTGCCGCGCGCGTACTCCCGGCCACTCACGTAGTACTCGTACGCCCTCGTGTTCTGCGTCGGCTGCACGCTCAGCCGGTCCAGTTCCGGATCAGTAAGCGTTGCTTTCAGCGTGCCGGCAATACTCTTCGCGGTTTCGACCTGGATCGCAAAAAGGTTCTGCACTGTCGGTTCGCGATCATAACTTCCGCTCCAGAGGAGTTCTCCGGTCTGCACATCGACCAGCCGAACGTTCAGGTGGACGACATCGCTTGCCCATTGCACCGTACCTTCCAGCACCGAAGCAGTGCCAAGTTCCTTACCGATTTCGCGCGGCGTTTTCGCTGAGCCTTGGTACTGCGCGACCGAGGTGCGGGACATGACTTTCAACGACTGGATCTTCGCAAGCTGCGTGAGGATGTCGTCATGCAGGGCCCGCACGAACAGTGCGTGCTCGCCATCCGTGCTCAGGTCCTCGAAAGGCAGGACGGCAACAGAGCGCAGGTCGCGTTTGCCGCCCGATACCAAGGCACCGCCAACGACCAGGGCAATCACGATTGCAGCGATGACGTATGTCGTCCAACGAGTAGCGCGAGAGCGGCGTGCGCCGGCGATTGAATTGCGATTGCTTGCAGCGGCGCTCGCGGTTTCCACGCCATACAAGGCCGCGCCTGTCCCGGCATGCTCATTCTCGCGGGGGCCGTCATTGCCGCGAGTAATCGTTGCGACAAAACGGTAACCGCGACCCGGTTCCGTGAGTATGTAGCGGTGATCCTCCGGGTGCTCGCCAAGTACGCGGCGCAGCGCGGAAATAGCCTGGTTCAGGTTGTTTTCGTCGACGACGACAGTTGGCCAGATCGCCTTCAGCAGCTGCCGCCGGTCCAGCAGTTCATGAGGATGCTCAACGAGGTAGAGCAGGGTATCGAAAACCTTGGGCTTTAGAGGTATCGGCTGGTCGTCGGAGCCGTACAGGACCCGCCGCACCGGGTCTATGCGGAACCCGTTGAACCTGTAATCCGGACTCGGCAGCTCACCCATGGTCGGTCACAAGAATTCACAACGATTCAGGGCAGCGTGGGTGCTGGCTCTTGTGCTTTGGTGCGATTCTATAGCCTTCGCGAAGTATGCACCAAGGCGGGAGGTAATCGACCGTGGCTACATTGGTTTTGCCTGAAAGCATAGTTTCCTGCCTGGAGGCGAGCGATAGCAAGCTGCAGACCTTGAACCGGCGGTGGCCCCGGTCGCCCGGCCATGGGCTGGCCTGCCTGCTGCTCGCCCAGCTGCTGACCGCCTGCAGCTCGAGTTCGGATTCCGCCGGTCCGCAGCCGGTTGCCGTCGTGCCCGCGCCTCCGGTGCCGCCACCAATCGTCACAAACAAAGCACACGGTCACTATCGGGGCGTCGCGACCGTCGACGGCGGGCAGTTTCACTCCGAAGTGATTATTGCTGCCGATGGCGATTACCGCATCTATATTGGCAGTCCTGTCAACGCGGGCAGCGGTCTGCTGGGCGGGGCGGGGGTCACCGATGACCTGCTCGATCCGGCATCGTCGATGCAGGTATTCGGACACCTGGGTACTGGAGGAAACGAGAAGCTCGGTGACGGCATGATCGTCGGTCAGATCTGTTCTTCCCAGGGTCCCGGACGATTCTGCGGTGAAAACACCGAAGTTGAAATCGAAATCACGGACGTCTCGGGCGGGAACCTGGCCGGAGAAATTCGCATACCTGGTGCCGCCGGCGATGAGATCTGGGTGCTGGACGTGTCAGACTGGAGCATCTACTACAGATCACGCGCGAACGTGGCCTATGTCGCCGGAACCTATGTAGAGGTACTCGCCCCGTTTGTGCAGGACGACGAAGTCATTGTCGCTATCGACGCTACAGGCGGACTTTTCTTCCAGGATGCCGCATCCGGCTGCACGGGCAATGGCTCATTGAGACCGCATCTGGATGGCGGCTTCTACGTTTTTGATGTTGCGCTCACGATCGGGAACTGCAATTCGGACTACGACTACCTGAACAGCGACGCCTACGTTGGTCTCGCAACTGAAACGCAGAACAATTACTGGGGCTACGATTCCTGGATGCTCCTTATAGTGGCCGCCCCGGGTTGGGAATCCCCGGCTGCCATCACCATGTACGCAAACCGGTATTGACAGCCCGGGAACGGACACTCTGACTCTGGCACGATTCTCGCTATCGCACTGCGCGCTCCTGCAGGGGCCTGCAAGGCGGACGATGTTGCGATCGCGCTTCTATTCCACGGGATAAATCGTCTTCCACTCGCTCTTCATGTCGACGACCGTCCAGCCGCGCGCCGTCGCTTCGTCCAATGCCTTGTCGAGCTTCCCGATGTGCGAATCGCGGTCATAGGCCCATTCGCGTTCCGCATCGGTGTGGTGAACGATCAGGCCGAAGCCTGGCGCGATACCCTCGCCGTTGCCGGTGATCGTCGCGTACTGCAGCATCTGCAGGTCTCCGTCCGAATTTCCGGCGGCAAAAATCGGGCGACGGCCGATGTGCCGATAGATGCCTACCGGCTTGCCGGCCTTGTCATCGACGAACAGCAACTTCGGTGTTTTCACGATCGTCGGCCTGCCATCGCGCATTTCGAACTGCGCATCGAGTTCCGAGCCGACCACCTGCTCAGGTGGTATGCCGTACACCTCTTCAGCGAAGACGCGCATGAAGTCGATACCGCCGCCCGAAACGATGAAAGTCCTGAAGCCGTTCGCACGCAGATAGTCCAGGAGCTCGAGCATCGGTTGGTACACCATGTCCGTGTACTTCCTCCCGGTTTTCGGGTGCTTCGCCGTTGCCATCCAGTCGCCGACGGATGCTGCAAATTCCTCCGCCGTCATGTTGGCGTGCGCCACGAGCAGGACTTTTTCGATGCCCTCCATGCCGGCAGCCATGAGCCCGGCCATGTCGCCGGCAATCGCACTCCTGTATGGCTCTGTGGTTTTCCATTCCGGGTGATCGACTGCAGCCGCCCTGACCCGGTCGAGGGCAAACAACGCCTGGAAGTACAGGGGCTGCTCGGACCACAGTGTGCCGTCATTGTCGAAAGTGGCTATGCGTTCGGCGGCCGGGACGAAGTCCGGCGACTTTTCGTCCGTGACCCGCGCGACGAAAGCCAGGATAGCCGCCTTCGATTTGCCATCATTCCACGACGGAAGGGGATCGCGTCCGGACGCGGCCATCAGGGCCGCGCCGCTGGCAGCGACCGCAATCAGTGCGAGCAGCAGTTTAAGTAACGGTTTTCGCATGTGAGTCGTCCTGATGTGGAAAGTTCGGGGACAGTTACCGAATTGAAAAGTGTCTACAAGAAGGTGTCAAAAAGGTGTCAGGTTTATTTTTGCAAAAATAAACCTGGCACCTTTTTGATGGCCAACACCTGTTTCTCAATTTGGCCTGCCGAATATCTGCACCCAGTACGTGCCCTTGTCCGAGCTGCGGTTGATCGCATGCGCGACCCCGGTTTCGCTGTAGTCAGGGCTCATCAGGTTTTCGCAGTGCCCGCTGCTCGCGAGCCAGGTACCGACCACTTCCTCTGCAGTCGTCTGTCCTGCCGCAACGTTTTCGCCAATGCTCGACCACACATAGCCCGCCGCCGCTGCCCGGTCGCCCGGCAGGCGGCCCGCGCTGCCTTCGTGCCCCAGGAAATTGTTCTCCGCCATGTCCTGCGCATGCGCTTGCGCCGCGACTTGCAACGCGGCGTTTGCCTGTAACGGAGCAGTTGCCGCGAAGCGCTTGCGGCCGCAACGCCTGCCTTGCTGGCGTG
>DATICC010000098.1:0-3108 GCA_035457045.1 Woeseiaceae bacterium
AACGGCCAGACCTTGCTCATCGCACACAACATCGATCTGGCCGAGCGTATTCCGGTCGGGGTTGGTGACAGGATCCGCTTTCGCGGCATGTACGAATGGAATGAGTTCGGCGGGCTCGTGCACTGGACCCACCATGACCCGCTGGGTATTGAAGACGGCGGTTTCGTGAAATTTCGCCGCCGAACCTACTTCTGATATCGGTGATATCGGTCCCGGCGGCCGGGGCGCCGCCGGACCCGTGTCAGGCTTCCATTGCCGTCTTCAGCTTGCGAATCGCGTTGACTTCTATCTGGCGGATGCGTTCTGCCGACACACCGTACTCGTTCGCAAGGTCATGCAGAGTCGGTTTCTTCTCGTCCAGCCAGCGGCTCTGCAGGATATGCCGGCTCCTGTCATCCAGCGTCTCGAGGGCGTCGACCATGCGGCTGGTCGCATCGTCCTGCCAGTCGGATTTTTCCAGAATGATCGCGGGATCGGAGTTCGGGCTCGGCAGGTAGGCAGCCGGGGTGAAAGCATGTTCGTCATCGGCGTCCGGCGCAGGATCGAACTCCGGATCGTAAGCACTGAGTCGACTTTCCATCTCCGTGACTTCCGACGGACTCACACCAAGATCGTCTGCGACGGCCTGCGTTTCGTCGTGGGTCAGCCAGGACAATGACTTCTTCGCCTTGCGAAGATTGAAGAACAGTTTGCGCTGCGCTTTGGTGGTGGCAACCTTGACGATGCGCCAGTTGCGCAATACGTACTCGTGAATCTCGGCGCGGATCCAGTGCACGGCAAACGATACCAGCCGCACGTCGTACTGCGGGTCAAATCGTTTGACGGCCTTCATCAGCCCGACATTGCCTTCCTGGATCAGGTCGGCCAGCGGCAGGCCGTACCCGGTGTAGCCCTTGGCTATGTGCACCACGAAGCGCAGATGTGCGATAACGAGTTCGCGGGCCGCCTCGAGGTCTCCTTCCTCGCGGAATCGGCGCGCAAGCATCTGCTCATGCTCCTTGCTCAAAACCGGGATGGAGCCAACGGCCTGGATATAGGCATCGAGGCTGCCGACCGGTCCGGTCAGCGCCAGGTTGTGCGTACTCACTGCAACGGCATTGGTCATGTAATTGCTTACCTCCTCTTCGGTGGCCATTTTAGCACTCGTCGCCTTTGAGTGCTAACAGGCCCGGTCGGTTCCGCAGCGGACTCTGGCTTTTTGAGTTAAGAAACAAACGGTTACAAATGGCAGTTTCGACCGGGCAAGCCGCCGCCGCCGTGGCTGTGGCTAGCGCGGCTCGATGCGTCGCATGTGCCGGGCGGCGGCGATCCAGGACCCGGACAGGCCGAGGAATACCCCCGCGCCAACGATCGACAGGCTCTCCCGGAGATCCAGGGAAAGCAGGGAGAACGAGCTGTTGTACAGGCCGGACAGCCGCGCCACCGGTTGCTCCAGCGCGTAGAGGCCGTAAGCGACCAGGCCGAGTGCCAGCAGGCCGCCGCCGAGGCCGTACCAGAAGCCGGTGTAAAGGAAAGGCCGCCGCACAAACGCGTTGCTTGCGCCAATGAGCTTGGTGACCTCGATTTCCTCGCGCCTGTTCTGGATATCGAGCCGTATGGTGTTGCCGATGATCACGAGGATCGCCGCGCCCAACAGCACAGCACCGATCGCGGTCGCGCGTTCGAGTATGTCCAGGATGGCATGGAAGCGTTTTACCCAATCGGTATCCGATTGCACGAATTCGGTTTCCGGCAGGTTCGACAATTCCTCGTTCAGCAGGATCATCGACTGTGCGGTGCTGGATGCGCCGGGGCGAACGACCAGGGTGTGCGGCAGAGGATTACTGGTCAGCTGATCGAGCGCTTCCCCAAAACCGGATTGCTCGCGGAATTCCCGAAGGGCCTCATCCGCGGAAATGAAGACTACCTGGTCGACATCGGCGCGCTGATCGATGATTGCCGCAAGTTGTCGCGCATCATCTTCCGATACCTCCTTTTTGAGATAAACGGAGAAGTCGAGTGCATTCGCCCAGTTGCCACTGATGGCCTGCGCATTCTTGATCGCGAGGTGCAGTACGGCCGGCAACGCGAGAGTCACTGCAATCACCAGAATGGTCATCAGGCTCGCAAACGGTTGACGCGCAACACGGCCGAGCGCGTTGACGGCGGTGCCAAGATGCAGTGCGAACCATGTGGAAAGAGCCCCTGACCGGCGCGCCGGTGCGAGTGTGTCCGCTGTTCGGCTCATGGTAATTCGCCTCGCGCCCGCTCCGCCTCGAGCTGCTCCACATACTCGGCGACGACGTCCTCGTCGTCATCCTCCTGCAGGCTGCCGTCGACAAGCGGAATGCGGCGGCAGCCCAGCTGGTCGATCAGGGCGAGGTCGTGACTCGCGATCAGCAGTGTTACACCCACTTCGTTGAAACGCCTGAAAATCCGCATGACTTCCAGGGACAAGTCGGGATCCAGATTGCCGGTCGGCTCGTCCGCAATCAGGAGCTTGGGCCGGCTGACAATTGCGCGGGCAATACCGACGCGTTGCTGCTCGCCGGACGAAAGCGTTTCCGGTAGCTGTTTCTCCTTGTGCAACAGGCTCACCTGGTCGAGTGCGGCGCGAACCCGTCTGCCTGCTTCGCGTTGGGCAACTCCCGCGATGATCAGGGGCAGTGCCACATTGTCGAAAACGGGACGGTCATACAGCAGGCGGTGATCCTGAAAAACCATGCCGATCTGGCGTCGATAGGCGGGAATCCTGCGCCTGGACACACGCCGCGTATTCTGGCCGTCGACGATCACCTGGCCGCTTGTGGGTCGCTCGATCAACGCAATCAGCCGCAACAAGGTGCTTTTGCCGGCGCCGGAATGGCCGGTGACGAAAACCATTTCGCCCTTCTCGACCGTGAGGCTCAAATTCTTCAGCGCGGCCTGCCCGGTCGGATAGCGTTTGGTGACGTCCTCGATGCGAATCATTGCCTTGAATTGACCTCGCCCGACCGGCTCATCAGGGCGTCTGCGTACTCACCGGCTCGAAATTCCTGCATGTCCTCGGCGCTTTCCCCGATTCCGATGTAGCGTACGGGTATGGCCAGTTTCCGCGCGATCGCCAGCAGGATGCCACCTTTCGCGGTG
>DATICC010000099.1:0-4824 GCA_035457045.1 Woeseiaceae bacterium
GTCTCCCGTCGGTGACGTAGACGCTGCGTTCCACAAATCCGTTCCCGTCATACCAATTGCCATTGATGTAGGCGTCGTCCGCAATTGCTGTAGCGGGGACCACGAATAGCAGTGTAGTGAATAGAGCAATCAGGGCTCTCACACGGCGCCAACTCCAATCATCTCAAACCATACTCTGCGTCTGATACCACAGCAGCCCACTGCGCGGCCCGGTTCCCGCGCGTTTTGCGGCTCCCTGTTGCAACCGGCCAGAGCCAGAAGCTGCAGAACGTCTATGACGCCGCTGCGGCATTCCTGATGTGTGCAAGATAGGTGTCGGGCAAACCCAGCCTGGTCGCCAGTGCCAGCAAGGCCGCCGCGTACTCCGGATTTGTCCCGGCAAGCTTTGCCGCGGGCAGGTTATAGCAAACAGCCGACACCTTGATGGCCCCGGGCAAGGTCACGACAACGGCTTCAGCGACATAGTCAGCAACACTCGGTTCTGAATATAACGCGGCAACGTCCTCCGACGCGATCGTCATCAACACACCATAAGCGCGACTGTTCGCCTGCGGAAGCAGCGTTGCACGTTTCCCGATGCGCAGGCCATAGCCATCAACGTAGCCAATAGTCCGTTCCGTCGGATGAACGCCTTTCGAGGCCAGCAGCGACTCGTCCATGAAAAGCCCGTAGAAGAAGACCTTTGTTTCATTTGTGCTCATGCAGGCACTCAGTCGGGGCGGATGCCGTCTCTTGGTCAGTAGCTGTCATTCAAAGGCTTATCATTTGCGCGGCTGCATACAACCACAAGCGGGTGTTTCAGCTCACTGCAGCATCTGCAGGACTTCGTCAGTCCGCTTCAACATACTTCGAAACTGGTTCAGCAGGTCGGTGCTAATGACCCACTTCTGCACGACGACATTGCGAAATTGCCGCGTGTCGAGGACCTCCAGAATTCGCGCGTCATCGCTCGACGCCGTCAGCGGGAAGTCGTCGACCAAATCCCGAGTGACGGCCGCATAGTCAAGATTGTCGATCATGTAGGGTTGAAAAGTCTGGACCAACTCCATTTCATGCGTGGTCTGAACAACTGCAGTCAAATTCGCGGCCGCGTAGTAGGCAGCCAACAGGTTCTTTAACTCCCGGTTTCGCAGCACCTTCAGATCGCCGGAACCGATGAGATTGCCATAGGCACGAGTGGCAATGACAAATGTCGGCATATGATTAATCAATGTAAACGTTTCATTGAGCTCGGCAATTGAAAGAGTCGGAACATCAAGTGTCGATTGCTCATGGAGGGCAATCATGCCACGAATGATCTGTTCGGCATCGCTTATCTGGTCAAGCAAACTGGCTCGATTGAGTACAAAGTCCTCCCGGATTTCCTGCAGGTAGGTCGACTCGATTCTTGCTTCTTTTTGTCCTTCCCACCAGGTATCGATCTGCAGTCCCAGAAACAAACCGACCACAACGACCAGGAGATCCAGCATAACGGCAAACCAGTTTTGAGCGCGTATGTGTGCTGAGATGCGCCGTAATAGCATCGAACTATCTCCGAATAGGCAAACGACTTATGCCAGCGGGTGTTGACCGAGTTTATGATCTTTAGATCTTGCAAGCGATTGACCGCGGCAAGCGCTTCGCGTCACAAGCGGTCATTCTAACTCAGTCCACGCGCACTACTGCATCCCGCCACAGCTGGCCACTCGCGAATAGCACGTAGCCACTATTGGCCACATTTGCTGCATGCCTTTGGCACTATTGGCGGTTCCAATCTCCCGCAGGCCATGGGAGCGTTGCGATGCAGGCAATAATTTCGAGGTTACGCCAATCGGCGTCACTTAAAGTATTTACGATCGGCATCCTGATTCTGCTGCTGCTGATCCCTCTCGGAATGGTTCGAGGCACGATCAACGACAGGGACATGATCCACCAGACCGCGAGGCTCGACATTCAGCGAACCTGGGGTCAGTCGCAGCTAATTGCGGGCCCGGTGCTCGTCCTGCCCTATGACATCGTGCATGTCGACAGCCGCGGGGAACGCTTCGTCAATCGCGCCGAGATGTACGTTCTCCCGCGGACGCTCGACATCGACGCCTCCGTTGACTCGGAGATCCGCTACCGCGGCATACACAAGGTTCCGGTCTATACCGCCAGCATTCGACTGCGCGGTCAGTTCGCTGCCATCGATACCGGAGACCTCGGCATCGATGAGGCGAACATGCACTGGGCGGATGCATCCATCGTCGTCGGGGTCAGCGACGGTCGTGCGATCGCGGAAACGCCCACCCTCGAACTGAACGGCAAAACGCTGGCCTTTGTGCCCGGCGGCCAGCTCGTAGGCGAACTCCCGCCGCAGATCCAGGCGCCGTTGCGTGAAATCCTTGAAACCGACCGCAGCGGGGACCTTGCCTTCGACACGGTACTGAACATCAAGGGCAGTGAATCGCTCTCCTTCCTGCCGCTCGGCGACACCACGCGTGCATCCGTTGAATCCACGTGGTCATCGCCGAGTTTTTCCGGCAACTATTTGCCGCACACGCGCGAGGTCAGCGACGACGGATTCAGCGCGGATTGGCAGGTTTCCAGCATCGGCCGGTCATTCCCGTCCCATTGGTCCAAAGCATCCGGTGTTGCGATTTTTACAGAACCAGCGGTTTTCGGCGTGGATCTTTACATGCCGATCAGCGTCTACCGCCTGACTCTGCGAGCGGTTACTTATGGCGTGTTATTCGTCGTTTTGACCTTCGTCAGCTACTTCATGTTCGAAGTGATCGCCGGGCTGCGGCTGCATCCGCTGCAATACCTCATGGTCGGAATGGCGAACGTCATCTTTTTCCTGTTACTGATTTCGCTCGCGGAGCATATCGGGTTCGGCGGATCGTACATTGCGAGCGCACTGGCCTCGAGCGGGCTCGTCGTCGGCTACAGCCACTCGGTCCTCGGTCAGCGAGGCCGAGCCATCATCGTGGGTGGTGTCCTGTTCGTACTGTACTGCTTGCTGTACATGACGCTGACGGCAGAAACCTACGCGCTGCTTGCCGGGTCGATTGGCCTCTGGGCAGCCCTGGCGATGATCATGTATCTCACTCGCCGCATCGACTGGTACGAACGGTCCGTCCCGACGGATAGTGAACGCCATGACGGACAGAAAGAGCTGTTCGGGCACTAAACACGTTGAATCCACAACAAGAGCGGAGGGTCCGCGGCGGGCCGTGTTTCACTCGATCATGAGACCGCCCGCTTCATCGCCGTAGCCAGATCCTGGTTTCCTCGTTCTTCCAGAGCGCGCACGGTGCTCTCGAAGTCGCGGGCGTCACGATTCTGGCTGAGCTTCCGCTTGCCTTCCACGCGCGTCAGCTCGACCTCGAAACCGACGATCTGCTTCAGTTCTTCTGACAGGTAATCCGCGGGCGCGTCGCCCATTTTCCAGGGATGCGGCTTGTCTGCTTCGTGCTCTCGCGTCAGCCGCGCCACGACACCGCGGACGAACTTCTCGTCGTCACGCACGTGGATGCGGCCATGGGCATGAACAACCTCGTAGTTCCACGTCGGCACGTGCCGGTGCGTCTCAGGCTTGCTCACGTACCAGTTGGGCGAGATGTAACCGTGCGCTCCCCGGAAGACGACGAGCACCTCGTCGCCGTCGCCGACGTCCGTCCATATGGAGTTGGCTCGAGCGACGTGAGCCAGCAGCGTTCCGCACGCGCCTCGCCCGTCGTCCAGCAGGAACGGCAGGTGATTGGCCTCCAGGCCACTGGACGTATGAGTCAGGAGCATGCCGAACGGGTGTTGGCGAATGAGGTGGTGTAGTTCCTCAGGACGCGACTCGGCAAACAGCTTCGGCAAATACATGTGAACTCCTGGCGGAACAGGCCCGCTGCAACACGTGCGGTCTTGCGTTACCGCTTGTCAGTTTCAATAATGCTTTGCACCTTAATCACGGGTTGCAAGCTCATTCAGCACGAACTGCAACGGCATCTCCCTGATGCACGACGCCGGTGTGCAGCGCTTTCAGTGCGATGCCGGCTCGGCTTTCATTTTCCTTCAGGACCGTCCGAATGACCTGCATGTCGCGGGGAAGGTCTCCCTGAGCATGGGAGACCATGATGCAACGGCGCGTGTGATCGATCACATGACACCGCAGTGATCCGAGGGTGACGTCCTGGTGAACCCAATCGTTATCGAGGAAGCCGATCTCATCGATGTCGACCAGGAAATTGGGACGAAATCGCGCGCGTTGGATTGCCGAAGCCGGCAGCAGCTGCTGCAGCTTTTTCAACGTTCCCGTAGTTAGCAGGTGCAAAGGCACTGAGTCAAAGAAAGCTTCAGTTTTCGGTGCATACAGGTACGGCTCGCCTTCGCCCTCGGTAACGGCCGTCGGAAACTCGTGCTGAATCATCGTCATCGTTTCCGCGGAGCGAGTGATGACCTGTCGGCCGAGGAGATCGGAAAGTGCGAGGCCAACATCCCGAGAACTGACCGGCAATTCCCGACCATCCGGGAGTCTGACCCTCACGTCACCGTCGCTCGTCCAGGCGCGGCAGCGCAGCAGGTCGGGGTATCGCTTGGCACTCAGCGAAACACCGGACTGCGCATCGACCACGGCCCAACGACGGTCGCCCTGAATGCCACCGGGTCCGACGTTGGCACGATCGATCTGCTCCCCCAGCATCGACTTGACCGGGTAGCGCCAGATCTCGGCCATTCTTGCATTAATCATCTGTTGTTCTGTGTCGTTCGACTGACTGTTCCTAATCCCTGGCCGGCGTATCGGCGTTCAATTGCCGCTGGTACTCGGCATCGTCCAAATTGCCGCGCGATTCGAGGATCAGGCCATCCTTG
>DATICC010000100.1:0-6782 GCA_035457045.1 Woeseiaceae bacterium
ACCGGGCAGGGTCAGGCGTGACAATACACAGTCCTGGTCGGCGGGGGCGTCGTCAGCACTGAACGAGCGTTTGCGAAACCGGTCTGCAGGTGAGCTGTCGATGCCAAGGAACAATACAGCCAGAGGAGAAACACCGATGAGTAAACCAACGTTGTGCCGCAGGCGGCGCATGATCCAGACCCGGAGCATGATACTTGCCCTGATCGTGGTCCTTTTCCTGCCGCCGGTCGCGCCGGCTGACGATGCATCCGTGCAGCGGGAGGTCATCTGCGCGGAGACCGGTTTCAGCCGGGCTGCCGAGGCACGCGACCTTCGGCGGTTTCTTGATTTCATTGACCCGGACGCGCGCTTTGCCAATGCAACGGTCGCGCGGGGCAAAGACGAGATTGCGGCCGCATGGGCGCCCTTTTTTGCCGAGGACGGGCCGGCGATACGCTGGCGCTCGGCGATAACGGAGGTTTCAGCCGATGGCAACCTGGCATTGAGCCGGGGACCCTACCGGTCGATACGTGACACTGTTGACGGTGCGCGCACGGAGTCCTGGGGGCACTTCATCTCGACCTGGCGCAAAACCGCCGATGGGCGATGGCTGGTGCTGTTCGACAGCGGTGGTGACAGTGGCATGACGCCGACTGCGGAGGAGATCGCAGTGCTGGAAGGCGAACCCGACTGCCGCTGATAGTCAGCAGTATTGAACATAATCCAAGCCGGCTGACCCGGCATCCGCTTCCCGTCCCAGGGCCATCCCCGGCCCCAAGGTGTCCTTGCAAATTCCCGATTATAATATCAGAATGATATCATTCTGAATCGATTCTTGGTGCAAGGAGTGGGTCATGACTCGGGAAGTGGTTAGGAAGGTGCCCTCGGGCTACGGAATGATCCTGGTGTTGGCCGTGGCCCAGCTTGCTGGTGCATACGCTGTGTTCGCGGCCGCCCGCGCGCAGTCCGTAAGCGGCCTGATTGCCGCGATGCTGTTCACCATCGTGGTGGTCATACTCTGGGCCGGTTTTTTCATGGTGCATCCGAATGAAGCCAAGGTGCTGCAGCTATTCGGCAGCTATGTCGGCACAGCAAGGGAACCCGGACTGCGCTGGGCAAATCCGTTCTACGCCAAGACCAAAGTGTCGACACGCGTGCGAAATTTCGAGAGCGGCAAGTTGAAAGTGAACGATTCGCACGGCAGCCCGATCGAGATTGCCGCCGTCGTGGTGTGGAAGGTATTCGACACCGCCGAAGCAATGTTCGAGGTCGATAACTACGAGGAGTTCGTGCACATACAGAGTGAATCGGCGCTGCGCAACCTCTCCACGTCGTATCCGTACGAGCCGCACGAAGGCGAGGGCACCGCGCTCCGCAGCCATCCGGTGGAGATTGCCAGTGCGCTGAGGGATGAAATTCAGGAACGTCTCGAGGAAGCAGGCATCAGCGTGATCGAAGCACGCATAAGCCACCTTGCCTACGCACAGGAAATTGCCCACGCGATGTTGCGGAGACAACAGGCTGCCGCTGTGATCGCTGCACGCAGCCAGATCGTCGCCGGTGCGGTCGGTATGGTGCAGATGGCGCTCGAAAAGCTGAAGGCGGACAACATTGTGAATCTCGACGAAGAGCGCAAGGCAGCGATGGTCGGCAATCTGTTGACCGTCCTGTGCAGCGAGGAAAGCGCGCAACCGGTGCTGAACACCGGTTCACTGTACTGACAGGGGCCGAGGCCCGCCGATCAGTCCGGTGCCAAAGGAAAGCGACTAATGGGTGCACGCAAGCCGTTTGCATTGCGGGTCGACGAGAAGACCCTGAGTGCCATGCAACGCTGGGCCAATGATGACCTGCGTAGCCTGAATGCGCAGATCGAGTTCGTGCTGCGCGAAGCATTGCGCAAGGCGGGGCGCCTGCGACAGGAGGCTGCCGGGCCGAAATGAGCCAGCCGGGCAGGGTGCAGGTGCTATGATGCCGTGCAATGAACCTGCTGATGCTGATACTGATTTTTCTCGGTGTCGCTACTGGCGCCGCAGTGTTCTATTTTGCCTGGCGCCTGTCGTCGGACGCGACCGAGAAGGCGATGGCAGCCAGGCCGGAAAATGAAGAACCGGGCGCTGCGAAAGAGTAAAAGCATGCGCCCGGTTCTTCGACATCCTCCGGCCTGACCGGGGAGCCGGCCGGAGGAGCTGGCGTATCCGCGCCGCCACCGAATCCTCAATTACGGCCGCGACGCACCTGGTTGCCCTCTCGCACTGATGCCTGTGTCTGGCGCGATTCAGCACGGGATTCGGAACGGGAATCGGAGCGAGATTCAGGGCGTGATTCCGTCCGTGGCTCCGCACGCGATTCACCGCGACTTTCCTGCCGGCTGGCCTGTCGGGAACCTTCGCGCGAATCTTGGCGCGATTCGTGGCGCGATTCGTGGCGCGAATCGTGGCGCGAATCCTGACGGGAATTCGCAGTTGCGGCGCGGCCTTGCGGCGCAGGGTTACGGACCTCCACTCGCGCGGCCTCACCAGTGACGTTGCGCGGATTCGTCCGCGGCGTTGCTTGCGACACATTGCCTGTCTGCCGCGGAGCATTCGACCCATTGCGTGATTCGCGCACGGATTCGCGTACGGATTCGCGCGTTCGATTGACAGCAGTGGTCGCCGCTGTGCTCACCGGCGCGCGCCGGATTTCCCGTTCTGACCTGGCGTCGCCGCCGGAACGCTGCTCCGTACGGGCCGAGCTGCCCGACCTGGTCGCCGTTGCCGCTGGCTCGCGACGCAATGACTGGCGATTCTCGCTCCGTTCCCGAAAGCGGATCGTGTCGCTGCGCACGTCCCGAACGGATGCGGGATCACTCCGCTGCCGGTCGCCGCTCGCGGTCTGCCGGCCGCTGCGGTCTGCCATTCCCTGCGATGCAATCTGCATGGAACTGGCATTGCCATACGCCCGCGCGCTGCTGCCGCGATCGACATCATTACCCCGGTAACTGCGGGTGCGTGAACTGTAGTACGCCGGGCGGGCGCGGCTGTGCGTGCGTGGCCGCCAGTAGTCACCGTCACGATAACGGTTCGACGAATAGTACGTGGAGTTGCTGACGTACCAGCTGTTGTAGACGTGCACGCTGGGGCGGCGATAGTAATGCCCGTAGTAACTGTGGCCGAAGTACGGGTGGCCCCAGTAACTGTGATGGTGCACGTGCAAATGGTCGGTCAACCAGCCGATGCGAAACGCGGTGGTCACGCCCCAGAAGTAGCCGGTGTAGAAGGAATAACCGGCAGGGTACGGGTAGTAATAGACCGGGTACGGCTGCGGGTAATAGTAGTAGACCGGGGTGACCTGCCGCACGACCACCTGTTGCGGTTCGTAGTACGGCACGTAAATGATCTCCTCGTCCACAGGAACAATCTCGATGATGCCGTCATCCTCGGTGACCGTCTGGTACTGGTCGCTCTTCAGGTTGCCTGCGGCATAAGCCCGGTCGCGGAAGGATTCGACGGCCGCGATGACATCGGCCTGCTGGTTGACGACCGCATCGCCGAGCTGCCAGGTCCAGTCGATGTCCTCGTTCATCATGCGCAGGACTTCCGGGTAGTTCAGCAGGGCGGTGACCGATTCGTCCCATTCCTCGTTCGGCTGCAAGGTCGAGTCCTGCTCGTATTGTTCCAGGAAGCGTGCCGCCTGCACGATCTCCAGCGGATAGGTGGACGCCGGCAGGACTATGGCCAGCAGGTCATCGGGATACAGCGCGACGGGACCGACCAGCTCGGCTAGCTCGGTCGCCGTCAGCGCGACGGGCTGAGCCGCCTCGCCATATCCGCCCGCATCGGCGGCGCTCCCGAGGGGATTGCCCTGATCGTCGACCGGCACTTGAGAGTAGGCCGGCACCGACGCAATTGCCGCCAGTGCGCAGAATGCCGCGATTGTCCACGATTGCCTGTTCATAACAGCCTCCTGGCTATCCGCGCCGAAACCGGCGCGTTTCAGTGATCGTGGACAGATGGTAGGCGCGAATACCTGAACAGGCCCTTAACCGCAGCCGGCTTCCTGGCCAGTGCGCGCGGCACCGAGTGAGGCCCGCAGGCTCAGGCTGCGGCCTGTTCGCAGACCATATTGCCCAGCAAGGCCACCGCGTTGTCGATGTCGTCCGACCACTGGTGGCCAAAGCTCAGGCGCAGGAAATTCCGGTACCGCTGGCAGGGCGAGAAGATCGGCCCCGGGGCGACGCTGATGCCGGCAGCGATCGCCTGGTCGAACAACTGTTCGGAGTCCACCGTTGCGGGCAGCTCCAACCACAGCACGGATCCGCCGACCGGATTCGAAGTGCGTGTTTCACGGGGGAAATGTTCTGCGACCAGGCTGCGCATGCGCCCGGCATTGGTTTGCAGGACCGGGCGCAGCGACTTCAGGTAACGTTCGTAGTCACCGCTGGCAAGAAACTCGGCCAGGGTGAGTTGCTGCAGCAGTCCCGATGAGCAGGAGTACGAGCGTTTCAGGCGGAGAACCTGTTCGCGGTAGCGGCCTGTCTGCAACCAGCCGATGCGGTAGCCGGGGGCAGCGGTCTTGGAGAAAGACCCGCAGGTCATCACGCGGCCGCTGCGGGAATAGACCTCGACAGGCTTCGGCCGGTGGCCATCGAACAGGAGTTCTCCGTACACGTCGTCCTCGATCAGGACGATGTCGCGTGCATCGATGATTTCTGCCAGCTGCCGGCGTTTCGCCTCCGGCATCGATACCCCGAGCGGATTGCAAAGGGTGGTCGAGAACATGCAGACGCGGACCGGGTGCGTGTCCAGTGTCTTTTGCAGCGCATCCAGCATGACGCCTTCTTCCGGGCAGGTTTCGACCTCGATTGCCAGCATGCCGAGGCTGTCGATCAGCTCCAGCAGGCCGTGGTAGGTTGGTGATTCGACCGCAATCACGTCCCCTTTCTGCGCCACGCAGCGCAGTGCGAGCAACAACGCTTCCTGGCCGCCGTTGGTAATGCAGATGTCGTCCGGCTCGACCTGGCTGCCGAGCGTATCCAGCAGCCGGTAGGCGATCTGGCGGCGCAGCCCGGGAATGCCGTTGGTCGGCGCGTACACCAGGCTGCGCTCCTCGGCACGGGTCATGACCCGCTTCATGGCGCGGTGCAGTGCTTTCGCGGCCGGCTTTGCCATGCAGGGGTTGGCAATGCCAAGCGGAACCACCTCGGGCTGATACAGTCCGTCATAAACCCGGTCCATCAGGCTGCGGCCGCGGACCGGGGACGGTTTGGCATTGCGGCGGAACTTGGGTGCGGCACGGACCAGGTCGTTGAGCCTCGCGCCACGCACGTAGAATCCGGACTGCGGCCGGGATTCGACGCGGCGCTGGCGCTCGAGCTCGACGTAGGCCTGGCGGACGGTGGGTACGCTGACCCCGACACGCTTGCTCATGCGACGCAGGGAGGGCAGGCGATCGCCCGGCCGCAGCGTGCCGGTGTCGATGTTGGCGGAGATCAGGTCGATGACCTGGCGGTAGAGAAAATCGCCGTTGCTCTTGTCCACTGCCAGCATAACTGTTTATATCGCATTTCCGCTAAACTGCGACTGTTATAGTCGCAATGTGACGGTACAGTCAAGTGCAGTATCCGGGACCGCGCGATGCCCGGACGGTCGGACAAAGACTATGAACAATGTGGCACTTTACGTGGTTACCGTTGCGGTCTGGGGCACGACCTGGATCGCAATCGAATTCCAGCTGGGAGTCGTGGCACCGGAGGTATCGGTGTTCTATCGATACGTACTGGCATCCGGGCTGCTGTTTGCGTGGTGCCGGCTTCGCGGACTTTCGCTGCGTTTCGACGTTCGCGCACACCGGCATTTCATGCTGCTCGGGTTGCTGCTTTTTTGCCTGAACTATGTCATGACCTACTATGCGCAGCAGTACATTACCTCTGCGCTATCCGCGATCGCGTTCTCGACCATGCTGTGGATGAATATTCTGAACGCAAGGCTGTTCTTTGGCGTGCGCGCAGGGCTGCGTGTGCTGGCGGGAGCAGTGCTGGGCGTGGCCGGCATAGGCATACTTTTCATGCCGCAGATCGGGGAACTGTCATTTTCCGACGCCACTTTCCTCGGTACGGCCATCTGTGTCGGCGGCGCCTATATCGCGTCGCTGGGCAACATGGTATCGCAGCAGGCGCAGCGTGAGGGATTGCCCATTATCCAGTCGAACGCCTGGGGCATGATGTACGGCGCGATACTGACGGGGGGTATCGCCGCGGCTCAGGGCCTGGACTTCAACTTCGACAGCTCGCCGTCGTACCTCGTATCGCTGTTGTATCTCAGCGTGTTCGGATCCGTAATAGCCTTCGGCGCTTACCTCACCTTGCTCGGCCGTATCGGCGCCCACCGAGCCGGATATGCCATGGTGATGTTCCCGGTCGTGGCACTGGTCATTTCCTTTTTTTTCGAAGGGCTAGAACCGAGGCCGTCGATCTTTGCGGGCATCGCACTGGTTATCGCAGGCAACCTGCTGATTCTCGAAAGCAAACGCGCAGACAGCAGTGCCAATGCGATTCCAGGCCAGCAGGAAACCAGGATTACTCCTGGCAGTGCGGCCCTGCCTCTTGTTGCCGAGCCTCGCAAACCGCTTCCGGCGGATCAGACCTGACGTGACTGTTGCCGGCGGTCAGTCGTCTTCAGAATCGTCGCCGCCGTGCCAGGAAATGAATTTCCACACTCCCTCATCCCGGACCAGCACGTCGGTGTATCGACCGTTCGACACCTTGACTTCCCCGCTCTTGTCGCGGGTCGCGTTAGTGTAGAGATAGTGCGCGATGGCCATGTCGC
>DATICC010000101.1:0-2827 GCA_035457045.1 Woeseiaceae bacterium
TTATTGATGTGTTCTGCAATTTCGCGCGCGCCCTGTATTGCCTGCTCCAGGTCCAGCTTCTGCCGTTCGCGGATTTCCCGGGAATGCTCGATAGCCTGCTCGAGCCTCGCAATTTCAGCTCCCGACCGGTAGAAACGGCCCTGAATCTCGTTGAAATCGTCGGCTGCATCGGTCTGGCGCACACGTACCTCTTCGATGCGCGACTCAACCTTTCTCTGGTCGGCAATGGTCGCCTGCAGTGCTGTCTCTTTCTCATTGAAAATTGCCGTTGAGGCGCGCGAACGCTGGTCGAGATCGTGTATGCGCAAGGCCAGCAATTCTGCGGCCGTTCGACGCTCCTCCTCTTTTAGCCGGCCGTATCTTTCTGCCGTCTTCGCCTGGCGATCAAGGTGCTTGATGTGCTTCTCGACCTCTTCGAGAAGGTCTTTCAGCCGATCCAGGTTCTCGCGTGTGTGGGAAATTCGATTTGAAGTCTCACGGCGCCTTTCCTTGTACTTGGAAATGCCTGCTGCTTCCTCGATGAAAGTCCGCATTTCCTCCGGCTTCGCTTCGATAATGCGGGAGATCATGCCCTGCTCGATGATCGAATAGCTACGCGGTCCGAGGCCAGTGCCAAGGAATACGCCAGTAATGTCCTTTCGACGGCAGCGGGTGCCGTTCAGGAAGTAGTTCGATATGCCGTCCCGCGACACTTCACGACGGATCGAGATCTCGGCGTATTTAGCGTACTGGCCTTCGAGCGTCGTCTCGGAATTGTCGAACAGGAGCTCCACAGACGCGGCGCCGATGGGCTTCCGGGAACTGGATCCATTGAAAATGACGTCCGTGATCGAATCTCCGCGTAATCGACTGGCGGAGCTCTCGCCCATTACCCACCGCACAGCGTCGATTACGTTCGATTTACCACATCCATTCGGTCCAACGACCCCGACGAGGTTGCTGGGAAACGGAATAACTGTTGGGTCAACGAAAGATTTGAAGCCGGCGAGCTTGATCTTGCTTAGTCGCATCTGATGGTGGCAGCCAGTAGCCCGTCAAATTTGGCTAGTGTAAAGGAATTCACGCGATAAGACGATTCAAACGCCGGGCCGTGTCGCGCCACTTGCAGATTGACCTGGCAAAGTCAACAGATGGTCCTCGACTTGCAATCGAAGCATCGTTCCGGCTGCCGGTGCCCTCATTTCGGCGTCCGGGAAAATAGGCCTAAAAAAGGCTTGTTTTTGGTCTTCCATGTAACCGCAGGCAATGTATAATTCCGCGTTTTTCTCGGACCGGCAGGAGTCAGAAATGGCCGCTAAAAAAGCTGCAAGCAAACAGCGCGCCGGAAAAGCAGCCACGCGTCAAAAGGCTGCATCGCGCAGGTCATCGTCCAGAAAGAAATCTGCAGGAAGAAAATCGAAAGTGAACAAGAAGGCATCATCACCGAAAAAGCCAGCCAAGAAGTTGGCCAGTCGCAAGAAGGCGACAACCGCAAGGAAGCCTGCGAAGAAAGGAGCGGCTGCACCCAAGTCACGAGCGCAAGCCGGTTCTCGAAGCAGAATGGCTAGCCGCAAGACAGCGGCGGCCACCAAGCAACACGCAGTTGCGAAACCTGTCGCGCAAAAGAAATCGACCGTCAAGCCGGTCAACCGCGTAGAGCGGGCGGCGCCAAAGACCGGCGGCCGCGTTGCAACAGCAACCCGCACGCGTTCGCGCGCGGATCTCCTTGCCGGCCCGATCCACGGCATCGAACCGTATGTGGCAAAACGCGGCGAAAACTACATGAGCAAGGAGCAACTCGCACACTTTCTGGCGATCCTGAACTCGTGGAAGCGCGAGCTCATGAACGAAGTCGACCGAACTGTGCATCACATGCAGGATGAGGCGGCGAATTTCCCGGACCCCAATGATCGGGCGACTCAGGAGTCGGAATTCGGACTCGAACTTCGCACGCGTGACAGGGAGCGAAAACTGTTGCGCAAGATCAATGCTGCCATTGCCAGAATCGAAGACGGCACTTACGGTTATTGCGAGGAAACCGGAGAGGAAATTGGGCTGAAACGCCTGGAAGCGCGTCCGGTGGCAACCCTTTGTCTCGAGGCGCAGGAGCGCCGTGAAATGTCGGAGCGTCAGTTCCGCGATCGGGACGACCGATACCGCTAGCCAGTCGCATCCACCCGACCGACCCACCCAGGCAACAGGACCAGCGCGTACCGTGTCGGACCGCAAGCCCGGGCTGTATGTCGGCAGGTTTGCACCATCACCCACCGGCCCACTGCACTTCGGCTCCCTCTTGGCTGCCTGTGCCAGTTATCTCCAGGCGCGCGCAGCCAGCGGGCAATGGCTATTGCGAATCGAGGACATCGATCCGCCACGCGAGCAGCCCGGTGCGGCACAGGAGATCGTCGAGACCCTGGCAGCTTTCGGATTCGAATGGGACGGACCTGTTCAGTACCAGAGCACCAGGCGGACCCGCCACCGGGAGCTGATCGCGCGGCTTCAGGAGGACGGATACGCGTATCCGTGTTCATGCAGCCGCAGTGAGCTCGCGGGTGCCCAGCGAGGCCCGCTCGGCACTATCTATCCGGGCACCTGCCGCAAGGGCAGCAGCGGTCATCGACTCGCCATTCGCCTGCTGACCGACCAGCGACCCGTAACCTTCATTGACGGCCTGCAGGGCCCGCAGTCCCAGTGCCTGGAGCGTGAAAGCGGAGACTTCGTCATCAAGCGCCGCGATGGCCTCATTGCTTATCATCTGGCCGTTGTGGCCGATGATCACGATCACGGAATTACCGAAATTGTACGCGGCATCGACCTCATGGATTCGACACCGCGACAGATCCTCCTG
>DATICC010000102.1:0-2900 GCA_035457045.1 Woeseiaceae bacterium
CAGTCGCTAAATAAACCCGGCACCCTTTTTAAAAGAAAGACCCCTCTTGCGAGGGGTCTGAGGCGGGGGAAAGCTGTGGAATCCTACGGTGCCCAGCTGAATGAAATGCTGAATGTCTGTCCCGGTTCCTCTTCGAATACTGTGACGCCCGCACGCTCGATGGTAGTGGACTCATCGAGTATGTTTTGGGCCTTCAGCTTGAGGGTCATCGATTCCGTCGGATACCAGAAGTACGTGAAATCCAGCGAATGGAACGGCTGTTCGTACGAATCGGGCGCGCCGTTACGGCCGGCCGTGTAAAGGCGCTCGCCGAATACGTTGTACATGAGCGAGGCCGTGTGTTTTGCCCCCGGTGAATCGAAGCCCAGCACGATGTTGCCGACGTACTCCGAGGCACCGCTCAATGGCCGCACCGGGTTTGTCGGCGCATCCGCGAAGCACGGGTTCGTTGCATCATTGATGTCACAGCGCAATTCCGAATCCTGGATGGTGACGTTGCCCTGCACGAAGAGTGTCTCGAAGATACCGCCCAGGAATCCGAGCTCCTTCAGTCCCTCGATCTCGAATCCCTTGACCTCGGCATAGGTCGCGTTGCGGATCTCGCGCGCTACCGTGGTGTCGCTCGCCGCTGATTCGAAGAACTCGATCGGGCCGTCGATTTCCTTCAGGAAGTATGTGACCGTGAAATTGTCGCCATTGCCGAAGAACCACTCCGCGCGAAGATCGTAGTTGGTGACTTCGGCCGGTTCGACACCGGTGTTGCCGCGCGTCAGGTCGTCCGTTACCGGATCGATGTAGCTCGATGCGGTGATCTCGCGCAGGTCCGGTCGTACCGCCGTCTCGCTCCACCCGGCGCGTATCTGGAACGTGTCGGCGAGGAAATCGCCCATGTAGGTCAGGGACGCGGCCGGGTAGACCTTGTCGTCCATGAATGTTCCCTCCTCCAACACCTCCGGGTCGGTGGTAACCTGCGGGTCCGTCTCGGAGAACCCGTACGGGTTCCAGTCGACGGCTGCCTGGCGGTAGTCTTCCCAGCGTGCGCCGGCGCCGACGCGCCAGGTGTCATCAAACGTCCAGTTCACCGTACCGAACGCCGCATCCGTCATGGTCGCGGCTATGTAGCTTTCGGAGTTCGTGCCCTGCCGGTCGAAAATGTAGTTGTTCCCGGTGTTCATCACGTTCGCGTCCGAGAACACACTGTCCAGCGGGCCCTGCAACACCGTGTTGTCGACTACGGACGTCGCACCGAGGCTGAACTGGGTCTGCTTGTAGGTGCGGGCCTTTCGCGCATGACTCCAGCCGCCACCGAACTCGAAAGCATGTGTGTCACCATCGATCGGCAGATTGAAAGACCAGCCGTAGTTCTCAACCTCGTCGTCCAGGTCGGTGAAGCGGAAGTCCCCCGCGGTGTTGCTTAGCGTTACCTGTTCCCCGAGAACCGCAGCGGTCTGCGGGTCGGTCACGGTCTGCGACGCGACCGACACCTGGTTGGGGATGTCGGTGACAGCCTCAGACTCTGAGTAGAACCAGGAAATGCTCGTTTCGGTCGGCACCATGCCGAGCAAGCCGGAGAGGAAGCCGAAGCGTTCCCGGGTGTCTTCACCGAGGTAGTGCGTACCGCGGACCTGGTTGGTCAGCATTTCGCGCTCCTCGAATTGCATGCGGTAACCCCGCCAACCCAATCCGTCAGGGATCTCGCGATTCTCGTTGAAAAAGTCGGTGATTGCCGTTTCGTCGTCCGTGTTTCTCAACCACAAAGTCGTTGTAGAGATCGTGTGATCTTCGAGCCATTTCGCACCCAGGCTCACGGTGCCGGCAACGTTGACGGAGTATGTCGTCTCCTCCTCGGTGTCTGTACGCTCGTCGGGGAAGTTGAAATTGGTCGCAAACTTCGTGGTTTTGCGCCATTCGGTCTGGTACGAACCGCTCACGTCGAAGCCGAGTTGCCAGTCCTGGCCCACGTTGTACAGATTGCCAACGTTGACCCGCGCACTGTAGTCGATCGGCATATCCTTGGTTTCCACGCCAATGGCACGGTTGAGCTCAAGCCCCAGTTCGCGATTGATGGCCTGGGCCTCGGCAAGGGTCGTGGTGGGATCCTGCCGGCGCTCGAAAGCGAGGATGTCCTGCACGCCCAGTTCGCCCTGGTACCGATTGATCGCGTCGATTATTGCGGGCGACAGGGCGCGCGTACCGTCGTCCGTGCCGAAACGGTCATCGCTGCCGCCCAGGTAGGTCAGACCATCCTCGCCGCTGCTGATCGAGTTGTAGCCTGTGCCAACTTCGAGTTTGATATTGAACCCGTCCGGTATGCCCTTGGTGCGGATGTCCACGCTGCCGCCGCCGAAGTTCGCCGGAAGGTCGGCCGACCAGGCTTTCTGCACGCGCAGCGACTGCACGATGGAAGTCGGGAACACGTCCAGTGGGATGACGTTTCGTGTCAGATCCGGCGACGGAATCTGTGCGCCGTTCAGGGACGTCGCCGAGTAGCGCTCGCCGAGGCCACGTATGTAGACGAACTTGTCCCCTACCAGTGAAAGTCCGGGCACGCGCCTGAGCGCTGCGCTGACGGTCGAATCGCCGAGCCGGGAGATGGTTTCAGCATCGAGCAAGTCCGTGACCGAGCTGTCGGTGATGCGTTCATTGATGACCTGCTGCGATGCACTGATGAAGCGCCCGGTGACGACGACCTCATCGATGGCTCCGGCCGGGCTCTCCTCGATCGTTCCCGAGCCGTTGCTGTCCGCTTGCTGACCGGGAAGAGACGGCGGGGCTACGGAGGCCCGTTCCTCCTCCTGCGCCATGGCGTTCGCCTGCCATGCAAGGATGGCGACGGCTATCGCCGACGCCAGCGTTCGATTTTTCGGTAATTCCGCGTGCTTCATGGTTCAACCCGCCAA
>DATICC010000103.1:0-5621 GCA_035457045.1 Woeseiaceae bacterium
TGGAAAGCTGGCCGTTGAAGATACGGGGGGTCGTGTCCGCCATCGGCGGGATCCTGTCCGGCAGCAGCCGGGGAGCAACCAGCCACAGGAACAGAATGCCTGCGCAACCGACGATCGCCGCAGGCAACACGAACTCGAACATTTCAAACGACTTGACGCCCATGTCCTGCGCGATACCGACGGCGAGCAGGTTGGTCGAAGTGCCGATGGTCGTCGTCATGCCGCCGATGATGGTCGCGAAACCCATCGGCATCATGACTTCGGATACCGGGAACTTCACGCGCAGCGACACGCCGACGAGTATCGGCATAAGCAGCACCACGATCGGCGTATTGTTCAGGAAAGCGCTGAGCGCGGTGGCGGCAAGCAGTGTGACCAGCAATGCGAGCGCCGGCCTCGCGGACCAGGCACGGCCAACGACGGTGGCCAGCGGCTGGAGTGCGCCGGTCGTTTCCAGCGCCTTGCCGACCATCATCAGCGCGCAGATCGTGACCAGTGCTTCATTGCCGAGGCCGGCAAAAAAATCGACCGGGCGGAGAGCGACTTTCCCGCCCTCGTACGGAAAAAACTGGAAGCCGGCTACAAGGACGATGAGAACCGCAAGGCTCGATGTCTCGAGCGGCAGGTTGTCGCGCGTAAACAAATACAACGCGACCGCAGTGAGCAGCAGCACCGCAATTCCATGTGCGTCGGGTGTAATCGCCGGCAATCCGTCAACCTCTTTGGCGCACCAGGAACTGGCGACTTTCTGCGCGTATCGCCAGGTACCCGCGATGGGAATGACCTTGAACGGTATCCCAACTCAGACCACTGCTGCAATGTGCTGGCGCTGGTTTCCGTGCTTGATGACGGCCCAGGCGCGCCGGTGAAAGCGGCTGAAGTCGTTGACGCTCCAGTTGGCGAACGTCGGCGTTTTACAAAAACTGACCGCATCTGCATGGCCGAGCACGGGCAGCAGATCGGTGAAGTCGGGACTGCATTTGCTGTCCCGCGGCAATACAGAGTAGGGAGAGAGCACCAGCAGGTTTCGATGCCTTACCGCTTCCGCCTGCAAAGTTTGTCGCCAGCGACTGCTCCATTTGTGCTGCTGCTCGCTGTTGTGCCACGCGTTCGAAGGATCGCTTTGCAGCAACGATGGAAGTACGTCGTCGTTGCGCGCCATCTCCCTGGAGACCTGCAGCAGCTCGCCCTGCACGGCCCGAACGATACTGTCGGCCCAGCGCAGGCTGTGAATTTCCGCCGCCTGCATGCCGCGTGCAGCAACCAGGTCTCCGATACCCGTGAGCAGCACAGCAATCCGGTTGTTGGATCTCGAGTCCAGACCTTGTGCTTCGGAGGCCCAGTACAACTGCGGTGCGAGTCGATCGCTCACTTCGAGGCAGGCGCGCAGCGATTTGCGCACTGCGGGCATGTCCAGGTGCCCGCGGGCGTCGGTGAAATCGGGCAGGAACAGTTCGACGGGAAACCATGCGGTTTCTACCGGCACCGGCATGGCCAGCGCGGGCAGGACCGATGAGGTCTTTTCGTCGGCGAGCAGCGAGCAGTGGCTGCGCACGCACTCGCCGTACACCGCCTGGACCGTGCAGGCTGATTGCCGCCGGTGCCACAGTTCGAGCCAGTTCGCATCCGACATCGCCTGCACGCGCAGGTCTGCATGATGCTGCATCTGCAGGCAATCGAGTACCACGTAACGAGGCCCTTTGCCGAGCAACGAGGTGATGACGAGATAAGCCTGCAGCGGCATGACATGCGAACGTATGCTCGTGCCGATGAGATTCAGCTCGGCTCCCGAAGACCGCAGCGCTTCCCGCAGTGTGTTGCAGAATGCCTCCAGCGCAGCGGTCGCATCCGCCGCTACACCGTCATGACCGGCATCTGTCAATGCAATCGTCAGCGGAACATTGCATTCCAGCACGTAGCGTATTCGATCGTTGAACTCGCGCGCGCAATCGGGCGAATCCAGGTAACCGCGCAGCGAGACACGCAGCGCCAGGCCTCCGGCGCTGTACCCGGAGCGCGCACGGATCAATCGTGGCATCACGCGGTGCTTACGCAGGAGCCGTACGCAGGCATCCAGGGTGGCCGGCTCCGGCCGACCCGTTGTCGGCAGGGCGTTGCCGCTGCGACTTTCGATACAATCGAGCATCGGTATCCTTCCATGGACCAGCCCTGATTGTGCGTTTCCGGCGCTGGCGTGACCCGGTCATTTTCTGGGCAGCTTGCGGAGATTTTGCTATTGTCCCGTGCCCCACACGCCGTCACACAGGGCGGGCAACCGGCAATAGCGAGGACTGTGTCAATGCCATCATTCGACGTTGTGAGCGATTTCGATGCTCACGAAGCAAGCAATGCGGTAGACCAGGCGAACCGCGAAGTCGGTACCCGATTCGATTTCAAGGGCACCGGATCGGAGTACGAGCTGGACGGGCAGATCATCAGCCTCAAGTCACAGACCGAGTTTCAGCTGCAACAGATGCTCGACATCCTGCGACAGAGGCTGGCGAAACGCGGCATCGACGTCGCCTGCATGAAGGTCGATCCGCCGCAGATCAGCGGCAACGAGGCGCGGCAGCAGGTTACGCTGAGGAAAGGAATCGATACGCCGCTGGCCCGTGAGCTCGTGAAGAAGATCAAGGCCAGCAAGATCAAGGTGCAGGCAGCCATCCAGGGCGAGAAACTGCGCGTCAGCGGCAAGAAGCGCGACGATCTGCAGGCGGTCATTCGCCTCCTCAAGGAAGCCGAGGTCGAACTGCCGCTGCAGTACGACAATTTCCGCGACTGACGAACCCGCAGCGAACGATACCGTGCACAAGATACTGCGCAGGCAGGACATCACCTTCGAGGACAAGGACCAGCCCTTGCGCCAGGATGTGCGCATTCTCGGCAGCATGGTTGGTGCACTGCTGAAGGAACAGGGCGGCAATGCGCTGTACGAATTTGTCGAGACCGCAAGGCAGAGAGCGATTCGCCGCCGCGAGGGCAACGAGAAACCGGGCGAGGATCTCGCCGGGCTGGTGAAGGACCTGCGCCTCGACCTGGCCATCGAAGTCATACGTGCCTTCTCCACGTATTTCCAGATGGTGAATACGGCGGAGAAGGTGCATCGCATCCGCCGCCGGCTCGAGTATTTGCAGAGCGAAGGCAATTTCCAGCCGGGCGGACTGGAAGAAACGCTGGTCAAACTCAAAGCGGCAGGCCTCACCTTGCCGGCGCTGCAGCAACTGCTCTCCAGCATCAGCATCGAACCGGTATTCACGGCGCATCCGACCGAACCGACGCGCCGCACTATCCTCAGGAAGGAACAACACATCGTCAGGCGCTTGATCGACATGCTGAACCCTACGATGTCCGCCCAGGAACGCAATGCCTGCCTCGAGAACATAAAACTCGAAGTGACCACCGGCTGGCAGACCGCCGAACACCCGACGGAACAGATGACCGTTGCCGACGAGCTCGAACACGTGCTGTTCTTCGTGACCGACGTACTGTACCGGGCCATGCCGCCGTTCTACGAGGACCTGGAGAACGCAGCGATCAGGATCTACGGCAACGAGGCAAGGGAGTTGAAAATCCCGCCGCTGGTGCGGTTCGCGTCCTGGGTGGGCGGCGACATGGACGGCAACCCCAACGTCAACGCCAAGACCATACGCGAGACGCTCGCTCGACAGCGCTCGCTCGTACTCGATCTGTATTATCGCGAGTGTGCGCGGCTGGCGACGAAATTGAGCCAGTCGACCGGGCGCATCGGCATCGACGATGCCGTGCTGCAGCGTATCGAAGAGTACCAACGCATATTCCGCAACGCGTATCACTCCGTGCCCGCAAGGCACAGGGACATGTCTTACCGGGTCCTCCTGCGCCTCATACAGGAACGCCTGCAGGTGACCTACGATGACGGGGCCTATCCCTACGAAACCGCGGAGCAGTTCGAAGCGGACATCGAGCTGATTGCAAAGAGCCTGGAGAACAACAAGGGCACACATGCCGGGTTGTTTGCCGTGCGCCGGTTGTTGCGGCGTGTAAGCACGTTCGGCTTTCACCTCGTGACTCTCGATGTGCGGCAGGATGCGATGGTGCACCGCGAGGTCATCGGCGAGTGTCTCGGCATCGACGACTGGCTGGAATGGACGCCGGAAGACCGGGCCGCACGCATCGTCGAAGCGATAGAGTCGCGCTTTTCGCCGAACGGGCAGAACAGCATCGCCGTACGCAAGACCCTCGGCGCCTTCCAGGCGATTGCGTTCTGCCGCCGCAAGTACGGCGAAGCTGCGATCGGGCCGTTCATCGTCAGCATGACGCAGGGTGCCGATGACATCCTGTCAATACTGCTGCTCGCACAGTGGAGCGAACTGCACAACCGGCGCGACGAGGTTCCGCTCGACATCGCCCCGTTGCTGGAGACCGTTGATGACCTGAAGAACGGACCCGCGATCCTCGAGTCGCTGCTGTCGAACACGCTCTACCGGCATCATCTCTGGCTGCGCGGCGACAAACAGACTGTGATGATCGGTTACTCGGACAGCAACAAGGACTCGGGCCTCGTAGCGGCGCGCTGGGCATCGCAGAACGCGCAGATCGAGCTAGCCGCAACGATGGCACGGCACAACGTCGAGCTGAACCTGTTCCATGGCCGCGGCGGCACCATCAGCCGCGGCGGCGGCAAGACCCACGCGGCCGTGATGGGCGCACCGCCCGGGACCGTCAACGGACGGTTGCGGGTCACGGAACAGGGCGAAATCATAAACGAGAAGTACGGGCTGCGCGGAATCGCATTGCGTACGCTCGAACAGGCCGTCGGATCGGTCGCGCTTGCGACCGCCATGCCGCAGCACCGCGGCTCGGACGAACCGGCGTGGCACGACATCATGCAGGTCATCGCCGATGCCAGCCGCAAGCGCTACCGGGAACTGGTGTACCGGACTCCTGAGTTTTACGAGTACTTCCGGCTCGCAACGCCAGTCGACCTGATCGAACGCATGCGTATCGGTTCCCGTCCGGCGGCGCGAGGCGGTGGCCAGGGTATCAAGGATCTGCGCGCCATTCCCTGGGTGTTCGCCTGGACGCAGTGCCGCGCGATGCTGCCCGGCTGGTTCGGCCTGGGCACGGGCCTCAAAGCCGCGCTGGGGCAATACGATGAGAGCGTGCTGCGCGAGATGTCGCGCGAGTGGTACTTCATGCGCTCGATCACCGCGGATTCGGAGGCGGTGCTGGCCAAGGCCGACATGGAAATCGCGCGCCTGTATTCCCAGCTCGCGGGTCCGCTGCACGAAAAATTCTGGCCCATCCTGGCCGAGGAATTCGAAGTGACATGCGACCTCGTACTCGAGTACTCGGATCACGAGGCATTGCTCGAAACCGACGTCACGCTGCAGCGCGCGATCATGCTGCGAAATCCCTACGTCGACCCGATGAGCCTGTTGCAGATCGACCTGCTGGCGCGTTGGCGCAAGTCGAACTACGAGGACGCCGAGCTGTTCGAGGCGCTGCAGGCGAGCGTTAACGGCATTGCGCAGGGTTTGCAGAACACCGGCTGATCGACGCACCACCGTACTCTGCGCTTGCGCTGTAGGAGCCTGCATTGCAGGCGACCTGCGCGGACGATGAAGGCAGCGTCGGTGGGG
>DATICC010000104.1:0-5306 GCA_035457045.1 Woeseiaceae bacterium
GGACCGCAGGGAGCCATCCCGTCACAGGCCACCCCGCGGCTGCAGTGCCTTGCGCTGTCCTCAAATTCGAATCCGGCCCCTTGCTTTGTTCAGCTGTTGCAGGTTTCGAAATGGCTGCAGATGACCGGCCGGAAGGCATCCATGTCGACCAGGAAGGAGTCGTGGCCACGGATGCAGGCCAGCGGTACGAAGCGCACGTCAGGCGTCACCGCGGACAAACCGTCCGCCAGTTCCTTTTGTTGGTGTAGTGGAAAGAGGATGTCGGTTTCTACACCGATGACCAGCGCGCGCTTGAGCCGCAGCTTGCTGAAGCCGGATGTCAACGAGCCGCCATGTTCGGCGAGATCGAAGAGATCGGATGCCCGGGACAGGTACAGGTAACAGTTCGGATCGAACTGTCCGCTGAAGCGGTTGGCGTGCATCTCGAGGTACGACTCGATCGAGAATTCACTGAAGAATGGATCGCCGCCGCGGCCTTCGCTGGTCACCCGTTCCCTGCCGAAACGCTGTTCCCATTCCTTGGCGGAACGGTAAGTGATCATGCCCAGTTTCCGCGCGAGACGCTGCCCCGTGAGCGGCGGGTCGGCCGGATCGTAATTGCCGTCCATCCACTTGGGATCCCGGCGAATGATTTCCCGTTGCAGCGAGCGCACCGCAATGGAGAATGGCAACGCGCGCGTCGCTGACGAGATCAGGATCGCGCCATCGCTGAAACCGGGGTGGCGAACGCAGAAACCGAGTGCACTCATGCCGCCCATCGAACAGCCGATGGTGGTGTGCAGTTTTTCGAGACCGAGGTGCCTGGCAACTACGTAGCCGCCCTCGGCCACGTCCTCGAGGCTCAACACCGGGAACTTCAGCCGGTAGCGCTGCCCGGTGAGCGGGTCCGTCGATGCCGGTCCGGTCGAGCCGAAGCAGCTCCCCAGGGAATTCACGCAAATGATGAAATAGTGGTCCGTATCGAGCGGCAGCCCGGAACCTATCATTTCTTCCCACCAGCCGGCGGCCGGGTTCTCAGCGGACGACGCGGCGTGGGCGGAAGGCGAGAGGCCGGTAAACACGAGGATGGCGTTGTCGCCTTTGCCGCGCAGGGTTCCCCAGGTTTCGTAGGCAATCGACGGCGACTCCAGCCAGCCGCCCCGATGCATGGCAAAGCGGCCGTTTACCCTGGCGTATTGGGGTGTATCTGTCATGGACGCATTTATAGCAGCATCGGCCCGTCGGCCATACCGGTCTCAGCGCCTGGCGTGTTTCATCAGGCGCGCCCGTTTGTGCTCCTGCCGCGGCGTCAGCTTGTTGCGTCGCCCCTTGTAGGGATTTTCTCCGGTCTTGAACACCAGCCGCACCGGCGTGCCTTTCAGGCGGAAGGCTTTGCGAAACCAGTTGATCAGGTAACGCCGGTAGGCATCCGGTACCCGTTCCGTCTGGTTGCCGTGTATGACGATGACCGGCGGATTGCGTCCACCCTGGTGCGCATAACGCAGGCGTATACGGCGACCGCGAACGAGCGGTGGCGTGTGAGCGATCACGGCATTCTCGAGTTCGCGGGTCAGATCGCCGGTCGGGAGGTCGCGAGTTGCCGCACGGTAGGCGTTGTCGACCGCCGGCAACAGGTCGCCGACGGCCGTGCCGTGCAATGCCGAGATCGTGATGCGCTTGGCAAACTCCAGAAACGGCAGGCGCCGGTCCAGCGCATCGCGTACCTCGCGCCGCTGCGCAACCGTCAGGCCGTCCCACTTGTTGATCACGACCACCATTGCTTTGCCGCGTTCCGCGATGAGTCCCATGAGGCTCACGTCCTGTTCCGTGACGCCATCTCTTGCATCCAGCACGGCGATCACTACGCCGGCGCTTTCGATCGCCTGCAATGCTTTGATAATACTGAATTTTTCGACTGCTTCGTGCACCCTCGACTTGCGCCTGACGCCGGCCGTGTCGATCAATACGTAAGGTTTTCCGTCGCGTTCGAACGGCACCCTGATGCTGTCGCGCGTCGTGCCTGCCTCGTCGAATACCAGCAGCCGCTCCTCGCCAACGAGGCGATTGATCAGGGTCGACTTGCCGACATTGGGCCGGCCGATTACCGCGATGTGCAACGCCTCCGGGTCTGTCGAAACATCATCGGACGCATCCGCAAGATCGACGTACGGAGCCAGCACCTCGTCCATGAGCGCCGCAACGCGATCGCCGTGCGCAGCGGAAATCGCAACCGGGTCTCCGAGGCCGAGGCGATGAAATTCGATCGCTGCGACGGCCGGATCCAGACCTTCGGACTTGTTGACCGCCAGCCATGACTTTTTGGCATGCTGCCGCACCAGTTCCGCGACGTGTTCATCAGCCGAGGTGCGGCCCGCGCGACCGTCCACCAGCACGATGGCGGCATCCGCCTCGGACAAGGCGCGCAGAGTTTGCTCGACCATCAGCTCGCTGATGCCGGTTTCGCCGCCCTCGACACCGCAGGTATCGACGACGATGTATGGCACGGGTCCGAGTTTGCCGAAACCGTACTGCCGGTCGCGGGTCAGTCCGGGCAGGTCGGCAACCAGCGCATCACGCGAGCGGGTCAGCCGGTTGAACAGTGTGGATTTGCCGACGTTTGGCCGGCCGATCAATGCGATGACGGGGAGCATGGCGATGCACGCACTGGACGTGGCTTAAGTCTTATCCGCCGCGACGTCCTGGCCGTTCCCGGGGCGCTTCGGCTGGGTCACGGCAAAGGCAGTCAGCGAACCGTCCTCGGACTGGACGATCAGCCGCGTACCCACCACGACCGGAGCACCGGAGAACAGGGTGCCCCCGGCGCGCAGGCGCGCCACCGTGGACCCGTCCTCGTTGTTGAAGAAATGCACATAGCCTTCGAAATCTCCGACAACCACGGTGTTGTTGAAAGCAACCGGCGCAGTGGGATTCCGCCGCAGCAGTGTATCCTGTCGCCACAAGTCGCTGCCGTTGCGTCGCAACGCGATCAATTCGCCGTTGTCCGCAACGATGTAGACGTTGTTCCAGTCGGCAGCGATACCGACATAGGACGAAATTTCGCGGGCCCACAATATTTGTCCCGACTCCGCCGCCAGCGACGCCACGCGCCCCTGGTACCCGGCCGCGTAGATGTCCTGCCCGACGTTCGCCATGTGGCCATCGACGTCGGCGAGGCGCTCGAGATCGGATCGCCCCGATGGCGGCGACATCATGGCTTCCCATTCCGTGACACCGTCCGCCAGCGAGACTGCCATCAAGCGCCCGTTGTCAAATCCTGCAACGACGGTATTGCCTACGATCAGTGGCGTCGCCGAACCACGCAGTGTCAGCGCGGGCGAAGACTGTTCGATCGACCAGCGAGCCGATCCGTCGAGCGCCGAGCGTGCGTGCAGGATACCGTTGATCGTGTAAATGATGACCACGTCGCCCCGGATTTGCGGCGAAGCGAGTGATTCACCCACGACATTGGTACGCCAGGCTACGCTGCCGTCTTCGGCGCGCAGCGCGACGACGTCGCCGTCGGGGCCCGCGACCACCACCATGCCATTGCCGATGCCCGGGCCCGAGGACAGTTTGATCTCGAGTTCCTGTCTCCAGGCGAGTTTTCCCGTTTCCGGGTCGAAAGCGCTCACCTTGCCGTCGTAACTGGCGGCGTAAACGCGTTTGCCGTCGCCTGCGGGCATCAGGCTCATGCGCAACAGTTCCGACCCCTTGCCGACCTTGGCCGACCAGACTTTCCTGACGTCCAGCCTGGGTTCGAAGTCGACCAGTTCCTTGGGCGGCAATTCGTCGTCCTTGCCGCCGAAAATGCCGCAACCGCCGGCCACCAGGCACAGCAGCGCAAGCAGCGGCAGGCGCGTCATTCGATTCACTGCGGAGCCTCGTCCGAATCCACGCCCGAATCCGCGGCAGGCGTGTCAGCAGCCTCTGCGGCGGGCGCCTGCAGGCTTTCGTCGACGGCAGCTACTTCGCCGGGTTCCGGCAGGTCGTTGATTTTCATCTGCACCAGGGTGCGGTCGACGGTGAGCCTGGTCGGGTCGTCGCTGATGGCTACCGCATAGGCTGCAGCAGCCTCGTCGAAACGACCGAGGGCGACGTAGGCGTCGCCGAGCACCTCATGGAAGCGCGCCGAGAACGCACTCTCGGGTTGACCATCGAGCAACTCGACGGCTTCGGCGGCCTTTTCCTGGTAAAGAAGTACGCGGGCAAGCCGCAATCGCGCAACCGGCTTAAGTTGTACGTTGCCGCGCGCATCCAGCAGCGCACGCAATACAACCGCCGCATCCTGGTCGCGCCCCTTGTCCATGTACAGCCGCGCCAGCGCAAGTCGAGCCTGCGCGGCATAGGGCGTCGAACCGTATTTGTCGCTGAGGTTCGCGGCTGTCGCTTCCGCGGGCTCGACGTCACCGGCCGCGACGTTGTCCAACAGGTTTTCATAGAGCGCCGATGCTTCGAGTTCCGCAGTCCTCTTGGCAGATTGCCAGTAGCTCCAGCTCAGCAGCAGAGCAACGCCGAGTACGATGCCACCGATGACATAGCGGCCATTTTCCTGCCACCACGTGCGCATGATTTCCAGTTGTTCTTTTTCCGATAGGTCTTCCACGAAACTCGCCTTTGCTGATTACCCTGTGTTGCTGCCGGCCACGCCCCTGCATGGACGGCGATATTGTGCTGTTACCTGCCAGGCAGACGCTTTTGCAGCTCTGCCACCAGCGCGCCCGCCGGCACATCGAATTGTGCCTCGTCGCTGCGCAAGGGCTTTACTGCTGCACGCCCCGTCCTGACTTCGTCCTCGCCGATGATGACTGCATAATGCGCTCCGCTCCGGTCAGCGCGTTTAAGCTGCGCGGCGAAGTTTCCGCCGCCCAGATTCAGTTCCGGCCGGATCGGCGGCGCTGCGTCCCGCAAGGTTTCGGCCAGGGCCAGAGCCGCCGCCATAGTGCCTGCGCCCGCCGCGACGACGTAAACGTCCGGCATCTTTTCCTCGACCTTGCCCCCACAGACCTCGTACAGCGCAACCAGCCGTTCGACTCCCATCGCCCAGCCTATGGCCGGGGTGCCACGACCACCCAGCTTCTCGACCAGGCCGTCGTAGCGCCCGCCGGAACAGACCGCCCCCTGTGCCCCCAGCGCATCCGTCTGCCATTCGAAAACCGTGCGCGTGTAGTAATCGAGCCCGCGAACCAGCCTGGGATTGACCTTGTAGGGGACACCGGCGGCGTCCACGAATTCCCTGACCGCGGCGAAATGCTCCGCCGACTCCGCGTCCAGGAAATCGAGCATCACAGGTGCCGCCGCGATAATCCCCTGCAGATCCGGGTTCTTGC
>DATICC010000105.1:0-13909 GCA_035457045.1 Woeseiaceae bacterium
CTCCGGCGGACAGGACCGCAGCTCCGCGAGGCTGCATCCGGCCCTGGCAAAATGCAGCGTATCGATGACCAGGCCGCAGTTGTCCTTCTCCGCTGCCTCCAGCAGGCTCTTCGCATCGGCGAGATTTCGCGTATTGATCCATGGGATGAACTCGATGTCGCAGGTGAGGCCGTAGGCTGCAGCCATGTCGCAAAGCCGCGCATAATTTTGGGCCGCACGATTGAATTCAGGATCGTCGGCCTGGGTCAGGAGATGCCGGGCGCCAATCTCCGCTGCCGCTTCCATGCACGGCAGGAAATCGGCTACGTTCGTGTCGGGCAGCAGCTTTATCAGCTCCACATCCAGCACACCGACACCTGTATCCGCGATACGGGCCTTGGTCCCCGCCATCATGGATTTGTCGGCCCAAAGCGGCCATGCGGCACCTCCCGGGGTAACCGGTATGAGACGCAAACCAGCAAACTGATATTCCGCAAACGAGGCTGCCATGATCAGCTCCGGCGGCGTGAGATCGAGGGCAGTAAGATGGGCGAGCGAAAACTCGAATCCTTCGGTGCCTGATGATGTACGCCGGGGTGCTGGCATGCCTGGTTTCCCGATCACTCGTGCGGGTTGCGCAGCTTGTGCCTGGCCTGTACCGCGAGTCGTACGGGTGAGTTCACCTCGCCGTAACGATCGTAGCCGCCACTACGCTGGACCACCTCGAAGAAAAATCTCCCGCCGAAGAAATCCGTATAGGCATGAAAGAACTCACCGCCTTTTCCGTCGGCGTCATAGAGTATATTCGCGTCTTCCAGTTTCCTGACCAGGCTTTGCGAAACTTCGCGGTCTTCCTCGAGTCTTCGATAGTAATTTGCCGGGATTCTCAGCAGGTCCATCCCGTTCCTGCGAATTGCCGTCACCGACGCAAAGATATCGTCGGTTTCGAACGCTATCTGATTTACGCCGGCACCGCCGAAGTTTGTCAGTGCGCGCGCAACCACGGTAGCACTGTTGTCCGAACAGGTGAGCGGCAACCTCAATTGGTTGCTCCGGTCTCGAAGTGCCGTGCTGCTGACGGTTCCGTGCGGATCCGCGATGTTGAGCGATTTCTCCGGCACCAGGCCGAGAATGCTTCTGTAGAACAGTATCCATGCGCCCATCTGGCCAGGCGGCACAGCTCGGGCCATGTGATCGACACGCTTGATGCCAACCGCGGAAACCATTCCGCTTTCATGCAGCACGAAATCCTGGGCTGGCGAATAGTCGTCGCCCAGCAAATGAATAAGACTGCCATCGGGCGAGCGCACGGCCGGCATTTCGTATTCCTGGGGCCCGCGGCGCTCCTGGTAGTGCTTGTACTGGTACAAGGCCGCACGCTCCAGGATGTCGGCCGGATTCGACACGTGCATGCCGGTCGCACACACCGAGATGCCGTGCAGGTGATGGTAGTAGTGCGCGAACGTGTCACGCCCGGCGTTCAGCACGATAAGCACATCCCCCTGCCGATACAGGTCCACATCCTTGCTGCGGTGCCGCCCTGCACTGGCGAATCCGAGTGACTGCAGCCATTGGCCCAACTCCAGCCGGGAACTTGCATTGACCGCGAATTCTATAAACCCGATGGATTCATCACCGGGAAGTGCCGGCGGTGCCGATGCGGCGAAAGTCGAGTTCCGCAGCTTCCTGCCGGTGTAGTAAATCTGCTCCTCGACGAACGTCAGGGAGCGCATGGCATCCAGTGCCGATTGCCGCACCGGCGCAGCGCGCACTTCGTCGTTCAGGACCTCTAGCGAGTACGCTCCCTGGTAACCGGTATCGACCGTTGCCGCTACGAATCCGGCAACATCGAGCACGCCCTGGCCGGGAAAACTGCGGAAATGGCGGCCGAGAGTGATGGCGTCGATATGCAGGGACGGGGCATCCGCCAGTTGCACCATGAAGATTTTCTCGCCGGGAATCGCGGCCACCATTCCGACATCCCCACCTCCTACCAATACCTCGAAACTGTCCAGCACCAGGCCGATTCCGGGATGATCCGCGCACCGCACGATGTTCCAGGCCTGGCTGATCCTGCGCACGTGCCGCGCCGAAGCGCTGGCTGAATAGCCGATCCGGATCCCGTAATCCGCGGCCTTTGCGGCGAGTTCACGCAGGTGCTGTGCGGCGAGCTCGTCATCATCGATGGCATCCGGACTGGTACTCGCGGACACCAGCAACAGTGGCGCGCCGAGTTCTTTCATCAACTCGAACTTGCGCTCGACTCTTTGCAGCGCGCGATGAAATTCCTCCTCCGGCACGGCTTCAATATCCGACATCGCATGGAATGCGGACACGCACAGGCCGATCTCGTCAAGAAGCTGCCGGATTTCACCGGGCCGCATGTCGCTGAGCAGCAGGTCGCTCTCGGTCAGCTCGACCAGCGTAAATCCCGCGGAGGCAATCGCGTAGAGTTTTTCCTGCAGGCCACCGCCCAGCGAGACCGCAGCGATCGAACGTTCCATAAATCCTTTGACCGATTTTTGTACGAAACAGTTAGTCTACCGTGGATTCGCCTGCTGCAAGGATCGTCATCGCCGGGCTGCCCGGCGGCCTGCAGGGTTGATTGTACTATCAAGTTAGTTCAGTATATATGCGGGGGCTGAAACCTTGCCAGCTGCAGACAATTCTGCCCTTAGCGCTGTAACGTGTCGGACTGGCCGGCCCGGGCTGAAGCATCGGGACCCGGCGGGGCGTCCGATTTGCCCCGATCGTGACCAGAATACAAAGAATTCCGCCAGCAACAGGCCGAGTGTGACGAATGAGTAAACCCCTGACTTCCGCGGACCAGCAAATCGTCGACGACATGGTCGCCCGGGCGCGGGCCGCGATGGAATCCGTAAAACACCTCAACCAGAGCCAGGTGGATCGACTCTGCCAGGCGCTCGGCTGGGCGACGGCAAATGAAAAGACGTTTACGCGGCTGGCGCAGATGGGAGTCGACGAGAGCGGCCTCGGCGACCGCGACGGGCGCCCGGCGAAACGTTTCAAGATCATTGGTGTGCTGCGCGATGCCCTGCGGCAGAAGAGCATCGGGGTGATCGAGGAACTGCCGGAAAAAGGCATCGTCAAGTACGGCAAACCCGCGGGCGTGATCGCATCGCTGGTGCCAACCACCAATCCGGCCCTGACGCCGCCGTACACGGGAATCTACGCGCTGAAATGCCTGGATGCGGTGATATTTTCGCCGCACCCGAGGGCGAAGATGACGACGAATGCGATGGTCGACGTCATGCGCAGGACCATGGCACGCGAGGGCATAAGCGAGGACCTGTTCCAGTGCATCAAGACGCCGAGCATCCCGGTAACGCAGTACCTGATGTCACAGTGCGACCTGGTGTTTGCGACCGGCGGTCAGCCTATGGTGAGGGCGGCCTACAGTTCCGGCAAACCGGCGTACGGGGTAGGCGCCGGCAACTCGACCATGGTGATCGACGAGACGGCTGAACCCGACATCGCCGCGCGCAACACGAGAATGTCCAAGACCTCGGATTTCGGATCGGGTTGCTCGGCTGACGGCAACCTCCTGGTCGACGATCGCATCTACGACCGGTTTCTTGCTGCCCTGCAAGCCGAGGGGGGATATCTCGCGAACAGTGACGAGGCCGCGAAATTCGAACGTGTTATCTGGGATGAGCACGGCCACAGGCTGCCGGACTCGGTCGCCTGCTCGCCGCAGAAGCTCGGGCAACTGGCCGGGGTTGCTGTACCTCCGGTGGCGAAATTCATCATCGTCAAGGGCGACAAGATCGGCCCGCAACACAATTTCAGCAAGGAAAAACTTACGACGTTGTTGACGATTTTCCGCTACAAGGGTTTTGACGATGCGCTGGATAAAGTCCGGCAGATTTACGAAGTTGGCGGCAAAGGCCATTCCTGCGGCATTTACTCGTACAACGAGGAGCACATCGATCGCCTGGCGAAGGTGGCGCCTGTCAGCCGCATGATGGTTCGACAGCCGCAGTCCAAAGCCAATGCCGGATCGTTCACCAACGGCATGCCGATGACCTCGAGCCTGGGCTGCGGCATCTGGGGCGGCAACATTACCAATGAGAACGTGCACCTGAAGCACTTCATGAACGTCACCTGGGTCAGTCGTCCGACACCGGAGGACCGGCCGTCGGATCAGGAACTGTTCGGCGAGTTTTACGGGACGGAAACCGAATGAACCGGGACCGGACAACAGCGGCGCTCCTGGTTCGGTACCTGGAGGCCCGCGGCGTGCGCCATGTCTTCGGCCTGTGCGGCCACACGAACATTGCCGTCCTGTCCGCAATGGAGGGCAGCAAGGTCGAGTTTGTCAATGTGCGCCACGAGCAGATCGCGGCGCATGCGGCCGACGGTTATGCGCGTGTGACCGGAAAGGCATCGGTGCTCCTGACACACCTGAGCCCGGGAATGACCAATGCCGCGACGGGCGTCGCGAATGCCGCCCTCGATTGCATCCCGATGGTCGTGTTCGCCGGCGATGTGCCCTCGCATTACTACGGCAAGCATCCGCACCAGGAGGTCAACCTGCACGCGGACGCGTCCCAGTACGAAATCTACCGGCCGTTCGTCAAGAGGTCCTGGCGGGTGGATCGCGCGGAACTCTTCCCCGAGATCGTGGAGAAAGCGTTCACCCTGGCAGAGAGCGGCCAGCCGGGCCCGGTACTCGTCAACGTTCCCATGGACATCTTTTCGGCGAGCATCGACAGCAGCCTGATGGAGCGGCAGTTGCTGAACACCAAGTCCTTGCGCAAACCGACCATCGATGCCGGCACCGCCAGGGATATTGTCGATGCCCTTGGACGCGCCCGATCGCCGGTCATTTACGCCGGTGGCGGTGTGCACCTCGCACGCGCGTGGCAGGAACTCAAGGACTTCGTCGATCACATGGAGATACCGGTCGCGCACAGCCTCATGGGTAAAGCTGCGTTGCCGGACGACCATCCCTTCGTCCTCGGTATGACGGGTTTCTGGGGCACGAAACTCGTCAACGATGCGTGCCTTCAGGCCGACTGGCTGCTTGCCCTCGGCTCCCGATTCAAGGAAGCGGACAGCAGCTCCTGGTACCGGGACTACACCTTCAATATTCCACCGACCCGCCTGATACACATCGATATCGAGCCGGCGGAAATCGGCCGAAATTACCCGGTCGATATCGGCGCGGTTGCCGACCTGAAAAGCGCGCTGCTCGAATTGAACCGCGCGGCGCGGGAAATGTACCCGGACGGATTCGAGCGCCGTGATACCAGGAAGAAGATCCAGGATTTCAGAGAGACTTTCCGCGAACGAAATCGGGAAATGTCGGAGAGCAACGCCTTTCCCATGATGCCGGAAAGGATCCTGGCCGAGGTCCGGGAACTGTTGCCGCGTGATGCGGTGATTACTACCGATGTCGGCTGGAACAAAAACGGCGTCGGCCAGCAATTCCCTGTTTACACGCCGGGCAGCGTACTGATTCCCGGCGGCTATGCCACGATGGGTTTCGGCCCTGCCGCCGCGGTCGGTGCCAAGATCGCCAATCGCGACCGCACCGTGGTTTCGCTGGTGGGAGATGGCGGATTCGGGCAGAACCCTTCGGTATTGGCCACGGCAGTAGAACAAAAGCTGCCGATAGTCTGGCTGGTGATGAACAACAATGCCTTCGGCACGATCGCCGGGCTGCAGAAGGCCCATTACGACACCACCTACGGCACGGTATTTCCGGTCGACCCGGCGGATGCGCGGCCGAACTATGCCGAGCTTGCCAAGGCGTACGGCTGCGGCGGCATACGCATCAGATCAGCCGCAGAGCTGAAACCGGCGCTTGCCGAGGCCCTGAAGTCCCGCAAGCCGTTCGTGCTGGATGTGCCAATGAAGAACAATCCGACGCCGACCACGGGCCACTGGAATATCCTGGATATCTACAGCCCGGGGCGCGACGTGTCCCATTCGGCCACCGATTGACCGGCATGTCATGACTGTCGAAAGGAAATCGGTGCTGGTGGGATTGATCGGGTCCGGGATCGACGGTTCCCTGACACCATCGATGCACGAACGCGAAGGCGACCGCCAGGGTCTGCGTTACCTCTACAAGCGCATCGATCTCGCCAAACTCGGACTCGACCAGAAGGCATTGCCGGAGCTCCTGCTGGCCGCCGAGAGGCTGGGCTTTACCGGCCTCAACATTACGCATCCGTGCAAGCAGGCAGTCGTCCGTCACCTGCACGAGTTGTCCGATGAAGCATCCGGAATCGGCGCGGTAAACACTGTGCTGTTCCGGAATGGCAAGCGCATCGGTTACAACACAGACGGCCGCGCATTCGTCGACAGTTTTCGCAACCACCTGGGCGATGCGCCGCATCGATCTGTCGTGCTGGCGGGCGCCGGTGGAGCAGGCACGGCAATTGCGCATTCCCTGCTCAATTCCCTGGACACTTCGCTGATCATTCTTGATGAAGATCTGCAGCGAGCCGAAAAATTGACGGCCAGCCTGAACCAGAGCTACGGAACCGACAAGGCGCAAACGGCGACGGAACTCGCGGACGTCGTCGCTCGTGCCGACGGATTCATCAACGCGACGCCGGTCGGGATGGAACACAGCCCTGGCTCCGTTTTGCCGCGGGACCTCATCCGTCGCGATCTCTGGGTTGCCGACATTGTCTACTTTCCGCTGGAAACCGCGCTGTTGAAAGCAGCGCGCTCCAAAGGCTGCCGGGTCATGGACGGCGGCGGAATGGCCGTGCGCCAGGCTGCCGCAGCGTTTACGATTTTCTCAGGGTGCAACGCGGACGTAACGAGGATGCAGGATCACTTCAGGGAACTGATCGAAGCCGTGCCGCGCGCGCAGCGAAGGGCCGTTGGCGCTGCGGAATGACGGGTCATCATGTTGCAGGCAGTGCTCGCCCCCGACAGTCAGCAATCCTTCCTTTCGGCGGAATTCGACATCCAGTCGGCGCTCCGCAATCGCCCGCGTGATTCACGCCAATAGTGCTATCGGCAATCAGGCGGATTGGTATAATCCGGGCGGATCCATTCGCCAGGTTGCCGTGGATATGCCAAAGAAACAAATCCAGAAGAACAAGGCTCCAAAAAGCCCCGCGAAACCGGCAAGCGTTCGCAAGTCCGCATCGTCATCCCGCAAGGCGGTGACCGAGAGCCATTCGAAAAGGCACAAAGACGCGGACGCGACGCGAAAGAACATCCTCGACGAAGCGACGAGGGAATTCGCGGAGAACGGTTACAGCGGTGCGCGTGTCGATACAATCGCGGACAAGACCCGCACCAGCAAGCGGATGATCTATTACTATTTTACGAGCAAGGAAGGCTTGTATCTCGAGGTCCTGAAGGAAAGCTACAAGCGAATCCGGGAACTTGAAATAGCATTTCATCTCGAGAGCCTGCCACCGATGCTGGCACTGAGAAAACTTGTCGAGTTGACTGTCGACTATCAGGCAACGCATGCGGATTTCATTCGCGTCATCATGACCGAGAATATCCACCAGGGAAAACACATACGCCAGCTGCCCGACCTCAAAGTCGTCAATCGGCAGATCATCGATCTCCTTTCGGGCCTCTGCAAACGAGGCGTTGCCGAGGGCGTGTTTCGGCAAGGCTTCGATCCTATCGACCTCCACACGAATATCAGCGCATTGTCGTTTTTTAATGTTTCGAACCGCTACACGTTCGGCTACATATTCGACATCAATTTCACCGACAAGGCGGTACACGCCGCACGTCGCGAGGAGATCGTCGAGACGATAACCCGCTACGTTCGTGCACCCTGACCTATTGCCGGACATGAGCAACGACAGCTCCGGGAAAATGCCGGCCTATACGCGAAATCCCTGGTGGTCGACCTCCATCATCGACATGCAGCCCGGAGTCATCAGGTTCTTCGGTTATCCGATCGAGGAGCTGATCGGTAACGTCAATTTCTCGCAAATGATCTGGCTGATGCTGAGGGGCGAACTGCCGACGGTCGCCGAGGCCCGGCTGCTCGATGCCGTACTCATGTCCTCGGTTGATCACGGCCCGCAGGCACCGAGCATCGCCATTGCGCGCATGAGCGCGACTTGCGGCGTCGGCCTGAACAACTCGATGGCTACTGCCATCAACGTACTCGGCGACGTTCATGGCGGCGCTGGTGAGCAGGCCGTCGAATTGTTCATTGACATCGACAACAGGACTCGCGCCGGCGCCGCACTTGGCGACGCAGTGCGAACGGCGGTCGACGGCTTCCGGCAGGCACATGGAAAGTACCTGCCCGGTTACGGTCACCGTTTTCACCCGGTCGATCCGCGTGCGCCGCGACTTATGGAACTCGTGCGCGATGCGCAGGAAGCCGGTGTAGTCAGCGGGCGTTTCCGCGAGATCGCCCTCGCCGTCGAACAGGCGCTCGCCGATCCGGTGCGGAAAAAGACGGTGCCCATGAACATCGACGGCGCTTCCGCTGTAATCTATGCAGAGCTCGGATTTCCTGCACCTCTGGCGAGAGGACTTTTCTGCCTGTCCCGTTCTGTCGGGATCCTTGCGCACGCCTGGGAACAGACCTGCCAGGGCGGACGAAACAAGGGACCCATCCCCCGCAACGAGTTGCCCGAGTACACAGGACCCGCGAAGCGGCCGGTACCTGTGCAGCGGGACCCCGACTGAGTACGAATTGCAAGCCTCCGCAGGTCCCGTAGCGCGGTGGCTGGACCCTGGCGTTGCCTGTAGACTCCGTTCGAATGACTGCGTGCGAGATATGAAGGCTCCAGCCGGGATCGGTAATGACACACAAAATACTTGTTCTGAACGGGCCCGGCCTCGGCGACCTCTCTGACTACGATGGCAATACCTACCGGGGGCTGACGCTCGAAAAAATCCGCAGTGAATGCTCCCGACTCTGCCGCGATCTCGGTGTCGAACTCGACTTCCGCCAGACCGAAGACCAGGACGAAATGTTCCGCTGGATTGCGAAAGAAAGCGAAGGCTACGACGGTGTCATCATAAACCCGGTTGGCTACTCGAGGGCTGCATCGGTTTCGTATGCGCTTTACCGGTCCGCAATCCAGATGATCGCAATGTTGAAAAAGCCCGTCGTCGAAGTGCACATCAGCAACATTTTTTCGCAAAGTGCCGAAATCACCCAGCCATTGCACGAACCCGTCGGCGACATGGGCTTCGTCTGCGGGCTGGGCGTACAAAGCTACCTGCTTGGCATTCGCGCGATTGCACACCGGTTCGGACTGGATGTAACTCCGCAGTGACCAGGACCATCTACTTCATCAACGGGCCCAATCTCAACCTGCTCGGCACCCGTGAGCCGGAGATCTACGGCAGCAGCACCTTGAAGGACATAGAAAAGCGCTGCAAGGCGATCGGGAAAAAGCTCGGGCTGAACGTTGTTTTCTTCCAGTCCAACCACGAAGGCGCCATCATCGATCACCTGCACGAAGCTATCGACACGGCACAGGGCGTCGTCATCAACGCCGCCGCGTACACTCACACGTCGGTCGCAATCCATGACGCTTTGCGCGCTTTCAAGGGATACAAGATAGAGCTGCACATCTCGAATCCCCATCTGCGCGAGTCCTTCAGGCACGTCTCGTTCGTCTCGCCGGTCGTCGATGCCGTGGTAGCCGGTCTCGGCATACACGGCTACGAGCTCGTGCTGGATGTCATGGCCGGCGAATTGAAATAGCGGGTCCCTCGCCTAGTCGCGCGGATCGCGACGAACGTTTGCGCTGCTGATGGGTTTCGCGACGTTATCTTTGAAGAACTGCAGTTTTTCGGCGTTGGGCCACGGCCTGACCTGGAACAGCTTGTCCGTTTCGAGTCCCAGTTGCACAAGCTGCGGATTTCGCGAGGAGAACTGCGGCCAGCCAAGATCCTCCGTCGACGGGTCTCCTTTTTCCGCAAACGCAACGATGGCGTCCGACATGAGGTCCGAAAGCCGGCGATCGTAGTCGGTGTACGTCCTGGTCTCCCTGTAGAGATTCAGCGAGTCCAGCGTCTGCAGCCAGTACGGGACATCGGCGGTGTGATAGGCACCGACCGTGGCCGGGTCGTGATCGGCAAATTTGACTCCCTCGGTGTAGGGATGGACTCTCGCGAACTGGTAGGAAAAGGCCGGCGCATCGCCATGCGCGGTCTGCAGCTCCGCCCACACGTACATGCTCAATCCCAGGGTGCTGTCACGCGCGACGTCTCGAGCTGCCCGCCTTGCTTCCGCGTCCGTGGTCGCCGGGTAAAGGCGAAAGAGCTCCTCCGCCTTGTCGCCATACGCTTCCTGCAGAAAACCCTGGTACTGATCCAGCGTCCTGGCGCCGCCTATCGCGCTGAAGCCCTCGTCCCGCGTAAAGCCGACCATGATGGGCACATCGATCTGCTCGCCTCGCGCGAAGACCTTCGACGGTTCATCCGACATGAAGTAGCCATCGATGGTCGGGCCTACCCGGATGGTTCCGGCACAGCCAAGCTGGCAATCCTGTTGCTGCGCCAGGATCTTGTCCGCCGATATATGCCGCAACGCCGCGATGGAATCCACACCGAGCGCTTCCTCGTATTGCAGGCCGGTTTGCTCGGCCTCTTTCAGCGTGCTGCGGAACCTGTCGACCACCGAGGATCCGCTCATGCCGACGATACGATGAAACAGGCCCCTGGCAATCGGACTTACCTGCAGCGACGACGTGGAAGCCGAGCCCGCCGACTGGCCCATGATGGTCACGCGCTCCGGATCCCCACCGAACTTCCGGATATTGCGCTGGATCCACTCGAGGGCCGCGACCTGATCGAGAAAGCCGTAGTTCCCCGATGCGTGTTGCGGCGACTCGGCGGTCAGCTCCGGATGCGCGAGAAAGCCCAGCGCACCGACGCGGTAGGCGATGCTGATGTACACGGCGCCCTTCTTCGCGAGGTTTTCTCCGGCATAGTTCCGCATCGCGGCAGAACCGATCGTAAAGCCGCCGCCGTAGATCCAGACAATGACCGGCCGGTCGTCACCGGCGCCGGAATCGGCGGGAGCCCAGATGTTGAGATACAGGCAGTCCTCGCTGGTCGCTTCGTGGCCGAAGTAATGATTGATGTTGCTGCCGCGCAATGGCTGTATGCATTGCGGTGCAAACCGGTCGGCATTGAAAACACCGGACCAGGACAGGCGCTGCGGCCCGCGCCAACGCAGGTCTCGCACCGGCGCCTGCGCATACGGCACACCGAACCAGGCGCGCACACCGGAGTCCAGCACTTTTCCCGCAATCAGCCCGCCATCGGTTTCGACCGGATCAATGGGCTTCGTTACCGTCGGCAACGGCAGGCCGCTGGCCGGGAAGCTGAGAAAGGCGGTCGCGGCCAGGATGACGCCCGGCAAGAGTCTGGAAGGATTGTGGGTCATGTTTCTTTACCTGTGCATGCAAACGAATGTGTAGTAAGGGTTCCGGGAATTTTCTGTCTTCGCCCGGCGTACGACTTTCAGGATCACTGTCCCCTCGGGATTGGCGGACCGGGCTGACCTTGAACGATGGCCAGTTCTTCTGCCGTCAGTTCTATCCGGTGCACATCGCCAACGATGAACACATAAGCAAAGACCCCGATCAGGGCGACGACGGCTATGTAGGCCAGCCCACCGAAGAACGAGCCCGTGGCACCCACGATGAACCCGATCACCATCGGCGTCGCGATGCCGGCGAGGTTTGCACAAAAGTTGAATATCCCGCCGGTCAGGCCGATGAGCTGCTTCGGCGCAACGTCGGTAATCAGCGTCCAGCCAAGATTGACCATGCCCTGGCCAAAGAACGCCAGTGACATGATTGCAATAACGGTCACGTTGCTTTCGACGTAGTTGGCAAAAATGATTGTCGACGCGAGCAAGAGCCCGAGGATGATCGGCAGCTTGCGGCCGATGTTGGCGGAACCGGTTCTTGCCAGCAGGCGGTCCGAAACCTGGCCGCCCACGAGTACGCCGACGGAGGCGGCAATGTACGGCATGACGGCGAAGAATCCCACTTGCAGCCACTCCATCTGTCGCTCTGTCGCGAGATAGGTCGGAAACCAGGTCAGGAAGAAAACCAGTGTGGAGTTGCCGGCGAACTGGCCGAGCGATGCACCGAAAATCTGCCGGTGGCGAAGCAGCACGCCTATGCTGCGCATGGAAAACGGTGTCGGGCGGCTCGGCGCCGCGAGGCCTCCGCCAGCTGCGATGTAGTCCAGCTCGGCCTTGCTTATTGTCGGGTGGTCGCCGGGCTCACGGTAGATCTTCAGCCATGCGGCAGCGAACACGATACCGACGAGTCCGGCGATGACAAACAGTGCGCGCCAGCCCAGAGACGCGACGATCAGGAACAGCAGGGGTGCGAGAAAAGCGAGTCCGAAATACTGCCCGACGGAAAAAACGCTGTTTGCACGCGCACGTTCGCTCTGGGGAAACCACGACGCAAGTATGCGGCTGTTGGCGGGAAAACAGGGCGCTTCGGAAACGCCGAGCCCCAGCCGGAACACGAGCAGCGACGCGAAACCGGTGGTCAGGCCGTGCAGCAACGTGAAGACCGACCAGAGACCGACGGACCAGAAATAGGTCAGTCGCGTACCGATCCTGTCGAGCACCACCCCGCCGGGAATCTGCGCTGCGGCGTAGGTCCAGGAGAAAGCGGAAAACAGTATGCCCATGACGCCGGCACCGAAACCGAAGTCGGCAATGATTCCCGGCGCGGCGACACCGAGCACCGCCCGGTCGAGATAGTTGATGGCCGTGCCGACGCTGATAAGGGCCAGCACGATGACGCGTTTCCGGGTGCGCTTTACGTAGGCCGAATCGCCGACGATGTCCTGGCTTTCGAGCTGCATTAACCCCCCTGACGTGCCTCATTCGCCGGTCATTTCTTTGTTTCGCGATCTCTATCGCGCTGTCGCGTCGCCCAACCCGTCGTTCCGGTCAGGCATCCCGGCACGGACGGATTTATGGATTCACCAGCCCTGATTCGCAGCAATACATCATAGGCCTGTCGCCGCCCGATGTTCTGCCGTTCGCGACTTCGACGGTTAGCAGGAAATCGACTTCATAGCGCGGAACGGCTGGCGTTTCGGATTGTTACTAACTAGTCCGTACATGTCAAGATTCGACACGAAGACGGGCTACGGGAGGCAACGCATGGCGACCTGGATGGCTCGCTTTTGCGGCGATGGCCGGACCAGGCAGTTGATGGACAGCCTATTCCTGCTCCCTTGTGGGCTCTGCAGCGCGATAGATTTCCATAGGTGTCTCCCCCTCGCGCTGCAGTAACTCGTCGACATATCGGACAAAGCGCGGATGCAAAGTTGTGCGGCGCTGCCGCCAATAGCGCTTCATGCCCGGCGTATCCTTGACCACGAGTATTGCCCCGGTCAGACCATCCACCAACTCCGAATCCAGGGTGCCCTCTTCGGCCATCAGGTAGCTGCCCTGGAACGCAAGAAATATACCGTGAAACATCATCAGGAACTGAAACTCGTCCTCGTTCGACTCGATCTCATCACTCATGAGTGACCGGTAGAACTGGTGGCTGGTCTGCTCATCCGAGCCTATCTGCATGTACCATGCCTGGACCGCAACACTGGCATCGTTGACCGAAGCGGGACATGTGGGTGCCCTTCACGGATGCCGCAATACCGACGCTCATCGAGAAAGTCGCGATGGTCGGCATCAGGCGCGACCCGCAGCGGATTGTGACCGGACTCCGGATGCTTCGGATCCTCGCCGCTTCGATCGGCAGGTTGCGGTTGTCCACACGTGCCTGGACGTCCGGAAGCACCGCCATTCTCATCGTGGCATGCATTGTTGCCTCCAAGGGCGAAACCGAGCATTGAACGACACCGCGCTACTCCGGGACCCGATCATTTGAACCTGTCGGGAAACTGCAACGCGAGGCCGCCGGCAAGCGCGTCGGCGATCACGTACATGTGATCCTTCATC
>DATICC010000106.1:0-10237 GCA_035457045.1 Woeseiaceae bacterium
GCGCGCCCGGAGAGATTCGAACTCCCGACCACCTGGTTCGAAGAAGCAACGGTGGAAATTCGAACCAATAGAAACAGCAAGTTAGATGGCCCGCCCTCATCATTATTGCCGCGAAGCGATGCCAAGAACCGCGAATCGCCGCCTCAACGCTACGTTTTCGCCTTAGTATCCGCACCGGCAATTGAAATCAGGCGAACCTTTTGCCCGAGACGGACGAATCTGGCGAAGCCGCCAAGATTCTCAACTCGCATTTCGAGCGCCACGAGCAGGTCTTGCTACCAAGCTTCATGCAGTTTCGCTGTGCCTCGAACTGGCCTTATATTCAAGTTCCACTCGCTGAGCACAGTCTCCTTCGGCGGCATTGCAACAAACCGAAGTTCGATCTGGTATGCGAAACGCATGTGTTTGCATAGGCTAGTTGCTCAAGGTGATCATCACGCAATAGTAACGGATCGAATTGCTTTACCCGATTGAAGTCGATGTTGAACGCTTTTTCATCAAGCCCAGTCGCAAGTCGAACTAAGAATTCGTGCGGTTACTTTATGACCAGCACGGATTCCCATCCGAAATGGGAGATAAGTCGATCAGAGTGGAGCCAGGACGAACGAAAGATGAACAGGTCGAAGCGAGAAGTATAGCGCGCACGCTGGGTCGGATACTCTCCTCTGAGCTTGGCGAGTCGGCACACCCGGCGTTGCTCAGCGCGTGGGCCGATTGCAAATAGATGACGACCTCTCGTCGCTGCACCTGCCTCACGACTTCTTTTGCAACACGTTTTCGAGCGCGGTTCTATTCTTCCGGGCAGAGTCGGTCGCTTCGACCGAATGTACGGCCGGATACTCCTGCCCGCCGTCTGATAGACACTTATTTCACGCCCACTACTGCGCGGGCGCCGTTGAGTCGTAGCGCGCTCCGCTGTCCATCGGCGTCGATCCCTGCCCCAGATCGTGCGGAACGCCCACAGCGACGACGCCGCTGCAGGATTCCGACGTGGTGTCGTCGACCGCATCGAACGCAATGAAGTAAATCCTACCGTCGTCCGTTCCGGAGCGTTCACTGCGCACTTCCGGCGAATCCGTTCCGACCCCGAATCCGTCGGGACTCGAGTCGCCATCGCCGAGACCGTTGACGGGCTCATCCTGAAGGATGCTCGTGACGGTTATGAACGCGGGCTGCCCGGACGCGTCGAATACGCCGCCGATCTCGATATCAACGAGCTTGTGGTTCGGCGGCCAGAGCGCATTGGGCGTCGCTGTTGCGGGTGAGCAATCGAGTTGCGGAGGAAGGTCGTCATTCAGGATGATGCCTAGGCCACTCCCGTCCAGAGCCGCGGCATTGGGGCTCACGCTGGTCACTGCCAGCGCAAACTCCTCGTCCGGCTCGATCATCGTATCGCCGGAAACCTCAACGATGACGCCCTGCGAAAGATCCGTCGTGCCACCCGCCGGGAACGTCAACATCGTTGCCGTAACGGCAAAATCCTCTCCACCGACCGCCGTTCCGTTCATCGTCCCGACATTAACGAATACGTCCTCCGTTGGGTGAGGTTGATCGATGGATACATGGAACAGGAAACCGGTATTGCCGCTGTCTCCTTCCAACGCCGACGCATCACTGATCGTCACGGCAACCAGGTCGTCGTTCTCGATCGTTCCCGTTGCGGTGTTGTTCGATAGCTCGACGTTCGTGCTGACATTGCTGATCTCTACAAGAAACGTTTCGTCTGTCTCGACATCGAAATCCCCGACAATATTGACGTCGACGACCTGCACGAGCACTGTGCTTGCTGTCAGAAAAATAATTTGGGTGGTTACGGCCTCGTAGTCCTCGCCCTGAAGTGCCGTACCGTCGAGTGTCGATACCGTTGCCGTCACGTCCCCTGCCAGACTCGGCTCGGAAAGCGTGATCTCAAACGACAGCACCTGCTGGCCGGCGTCGCCCTCGACCACGGACGCATCGGCAACCGTCAACGTCGGCACCGGGATCACGACCTCATTGACCTGGATCGACGCCGTCGCGACATTGCTGTCGACGATACCGTCATTCGCAACGAAAGTGAAACTGTCGCTGCCGAAGAATCCGGCGTCGGGTGTGTATACGAGTTCCGGCGCCGTTCCGGTCAGTGTGCCGTTGGCCGGATCCGTTTTGATGCTGAATGTCAGCACGTTGCCGTCAGGATCCTGCCCCGTCAGGGTTACCCCCACGGGCGTGTCCTGGTTCGTCGATACGGACTGGTCATCGGCGGTCGGCGCCGTGTTTGCTATTGCATCGTCGTCAACAATCGTGAGCGTCGCGATGGTCGTTCGATAAAGAGCATCCCCGGTCAATGGAATTAGTTCGATACCGACCGTCTCGTCGTTCTCGATGAGCATATCGCCGACGACGGAGACCACGATCTGTTGGGTCTGGGGGCCTCCGGACCCGGCGGCAAACGTGATCGTGCCGTCGGCACCGGAGAAGTCGTTGTCTGCGCGTGTCGCTGTTCCGTCGATGATCGAGAAATCGAAGGAGATGTCTGCATCCGGGTTCGGCTGGCTGAGCTCAACGTCGAAAATTGCGTCTGTCGTGCCAGTGTCGCCCTCGACAGTGGACACGTCATTAATCGTGACGACGAACAGGTCTTCGAAATCGGCGACCGGTACGGCGACAAACTCCGAGCCTTCTAACTGAACGTTCGAACAATTATTGAGCTCGTCGGACTCGACGACCTGGTCGCCGTCGTCGGCACAAGCGATAAGGTTGTAAAACCCGAACGGTAGACCGGACGGTAGGGTGAACTGGATGTCGTTGACTTCACTGACACCATCCTGTCCAAGCGCGGGAATGCTCCGTTGGCCGACGAAGACCGCCGTTTCCGGATCAACAACCTCGGAGTCCGAAAGATAGTACGCGGTCGTCGATTCCAGACTGGTTCCGGCCCCGATGTTGACCGTACGATCGGAGAACGTGATTTCGTCACCGGAGCCCGCTTTCAACAGCGGCGGGGCGAATGCCTGGATGACCAGGTCGACCTCGCTTCCCCAGTCGACCACCACCGGTCCGAAATCGCTCTCGCAGAAGGAGTCGCCACAGACCTCGAGCGTGTCCCGGCCCGGCAGCGTGCCCTGATAGCTGAAGGTTGCAATGCCGTTCGCATCCGAGAATATCTCAATGCGATTGCCGAAGCCGGTCGCCGAAAAGTTGGGGCAGGCGGTCTGGTCCTCTTCGACGGTTGCCGAAGGATCGCAGCCAATGTAAACGATTCGATCGGGTATCGGCTCCTCGACGATGCCGTCCTCATAATTGAATACGTTCAGCTGGTAGACGAACACGCTCAGTTCGAAGGTTTCGCCAAGCGTCAGCGAAGCCGCTTCCGGCGTGGGCCGGAACTCGGTATCGAGCCCCCCGAACAGGAACGAGTTGGAGCCGAACTCCTGGATACTGTCCACGCTAACGGACAGGTGCGTAGCAGCGTCGTCCAGGATGTCGCCGGGAGCCGCCGCGGCCAGTGCGGCCTCGAGGTCCTCGAGGCGGATCTTCGCGTCCAGGCCCTGGCCGGTACGGAACAGTTCGCCGGCGTCATCGACGATCGTCGTCAGCTCTGCCGCCAAGGCGGCGTCGGGTATCCAACCGAGACCGATCATTTCGGCGAGGTCGGATTCGAAGTTGCTGTAATGCTCGCGGCGGTTCGGGAAAAACGAAGCCGGTGCGAGTCCGCGCTGCGGCCGCTTCAGGCCCTCGATGACCTGGAACGCAGCCTCCCGGTCGATCGAGCTTTCGTCCGTCTCCAGTGAATCCACGATGACGGTCCAGAACGCCCGGGTGTCGATGTCGCGTAGCGCGGGTGGGAAGCGGGAATGGATGGCAAACCCGGACAGCGATTCGTCCGGTGCAATTAGCGGTGTGCCATTCGCGGCGTAGCAAACCACCGTAGCGTCGGTACGCAGCCCGCCGGTCCAGCCGCTCGGGCACTCTAGGCCGATCGGCACGACGTTTTCGCCACGCAGGCCGAAAAACGGTGCAAAGCGATCGATCTCGTCCTGCACGGGCAGCGTTGCGGCCCCGGCCTGCTTGGGAACCGTCTGCAGCACCGGGCGACGGAAGTCACCCTCCTCGGCAGAAACGTCCACGCTGAATCGGTACAGGGGGTCGGAGCTCGAGGCCGGGTTCGTTACCGTGTACCGGTAGATGTACTCGGTCGGAGGCCCGCCCGATACTCCCGGGACGACCTGGACCGTCGTCGTCAACTCCGCTGTGTCGGTCTGAGGAATCGGCATCGTGCCGACCTGCGCTTGGACGCTGGCTGCGGCTGCCGTCAGAACGGCCGCCATGATTGCTCGTGAAAAAGTCATGGGTGAGCCCTTCCGGGTGAGGCGCCGCATCACGGCGTCGTTGGCAGGATAAGGAGTTGGGTCACGTCGATGTGCTTACGCCCCAGGCTCTCGCACAGCACCGCGGTCTGGTAGGTCTGTGTTTGGCTACCGCCGCCGGGAACCGGTACGTTAACGGCCACTGATCGCTCCGGCACCAGCACCTTATTTACGGCTTCAATGAAGTCCCTGTCGTCTTCACACCTGACGTCGGTCACCGACTCCCCGCCGCCGGGCAGGAACTCGACCGGCCCGCGGTTGATGTCGATGTCGCGTCCGAATCGATGGGTCTCGTGTGAGAACTGCCAGGTACCGACAATGTCGAATAGCCCGCCGAGCGGCAGGCTCATGTCGTTTGGCCTGAGCAGTTTGCCCGTATCCGTCCTGTACTCCTGGGCGATGAGACGCATCGCGTCGAGTGCCGACTGGTCACCGGCGAACGAATCCTTGTCGACGTGCCGCGAGTCGGGAGACCGGACCTTGCGGTACAGCGTCGGCATGTCCGGCAGCTGCCTCAGGTCCCGATAGCTGACTTCGACAGTACCGTCCCAGATTTTCGTCCCGTCATCTTGAGCGCCAACGCCGACGAAGCCACAGAGCTGCGGCAAGAAAAAACAGGGTGGTGGCGCCAGTTGCCCGCGCCAATAAAAATGTCCCGCGTTGTCCGGTGTCTCGTAGCGAATCAGTACCCACTGGTTTGCCGGTGTCTCGCCGGCAACGCCGAACTTGTCTCCATCCGTATCCGTCGCATCGAATGTCAAGGGCAGCTGACCCGAGAGGGGTTGGCGCGGCTGGGGGTTCGGCGGCGGACCCGTGTCGTCGATTCGTGTCCTGGGTCGCGGTGTCGACGTGTGTTTGTGGCCCCCGTCCGCACAGGTTCCGGGGGTTACGCTGCCATCGGCTTCAATCCCGCAATCCCCGGCAACGATGCCCTCCGCAACAGCCTCGGTAACGCCGAACAGGTTATGGTTCAGGATCGTACAGCCCCGCGGCGCCCCCGTACGCAGCGAGTAGCACTTGATTGCCCAGGACATCTCCTCGAATCGCTGTTCCGAGTTGTTGATGGAAATGGACGGCAGAACATGCGAGGCGCGCCGGTCCGGAGGAGCGGCAACGCTCACCTGCAGCAGGAGCGTAGCAAGGGCGCCGATAAAGGCATGTTTCAGCGTGGTGGCCGCCATCGAGGTCTCCAGGTTAATTGCCGGCGCCAGTTGATTCCTCGGGTCCGGCGCTAGGCATGTCAGTCTGCGCAGTAGATACACTTCCCGTACGTGCCGTCCGAATCCGGGTAATAGTAGGTGGTGCAGCGGCCAAGGGGCTCGTCGAGTGCCAATAGCAGCCTGTTCGAGAATGAGGGCATCGCCAACGGGCACTGCGGGTTTCCCGCGGCGTCGCCAATTGTGGACAGGTCTTCTCCCCATTCACCGGGATCTAGGATCGTGAGCTCACCGCCGAAACCGCCGACCATGCCTTCCGAGAGCCGCATACACCGGTACCGGCCGCTTGCCGCTGCCTCGGCGACGCCGTTGCAGACAACGGCAAGGAACGTTTGTTGATTGACAGCACCCTGGCCGGGCGGAAGGTAAGACCCCTCGATTTCCGCGTTGGTCGCGCTGCGGCTCAGGATTGCGGCGAAATCTTCGCTGCCATCGAAATTGAAGTCCCCGACCAAGACGTCTTCGTCGAAGTTACCCAACGACTGTTCCTGGCGCCGACGCGTGTCATCGCCGGCCGTCACTATCCGGTAGTCCCCGAAACCGTTTGCGTCGAGAGCCGTCCGGTAGTCGCCAACATCGGCAGCACAGGCAACGGCGACAGCCGCAAGCCCGATGAAACAAGCGCGAAATGCGTTCCTCAAGGGCCCACCCTGAACTAGCCAGATACGGGCAAGCTTACGCTTTGTGGTAAAAAAAGTCCACCAGCATACTGATCTTTCAACCGCCATTTTCGAATACATTGCTCCAGCGCTGGCCAGCAGAAGCTACTGAGAGATCACAGCATGTCGGCGCCTCGGACCTTTTGGTCCGGGCGTTGGCTGTGCGTGCCGGGTTTTGTTTCAACAAGAAGGCGTTCGATCTGGCTGAACTGATTGTTTGCGCGCCGCGTCACTACCAGTGCGAAGCGCTGTAGTGACGCGGCGCTCTGAACCAGCAATGGCGCGAGATCTGGCCGATTTCCACGAGTTCCCGGCGAGTGATACGGCCATCTGCGCGCATCAGGCGATCTGCTGCCAACGGCGAGCGAAATGCTGTAACAGCGTACTCCCTGTTGATAACTGCATTATGGGCAATTTGCGAGGAAATGCGGGAAGAAACCGGGGCTGAAAACGTGTCCCCGTTTCCGGTAGTCCGGACAGGGAATCGGCGGTAGGGTACTCGCATCAACACCGTTGTCGTTGCGGTATACCAACGACATCCCCGCTTCAGTGTTTCGCTGAAGCACCCAAGCGCTGAAAGGGATTGTGCAAAGCAGCGCGCGGCGTGAGCCGTCAGTCCTCACTTTCTACCCAACGCGGTCAGCATCGTTTCCCGATCCACTGCGTCTCTGACCCGACATGGGAACCAGTCGTTCGGTCTTGTCAACAGAAAGGCCAGGCAACAGTTGATTGGCTTTTCCATAGATTGAAACCGGTCTTTTGTACTAGCGTCGTCAGCATGAAACGTGGCCACCGCGAGAAGTGTGGCAACAAGGCGCCTCTGGATCCTGGTAGTAGGCGCATCGATCACTGATCGAGGATCCATCTTCACACACCGCTGAATCTCGACGTTCAGCATTTTCATTTCAGTAGGGCCAAGCGCCCTGCATTGCCGGCGGCGGACAGGAATGTCCGTCTATTCGGCATCGTACGCCCATGGGCGTTTCATTCACTCAACAAAGAAGGAGGTAGACATCCACTCAAAAAGCAATTGCCCGAGAGGGCAACTGGTAGTCGCCGGCGGCGCTCGAAAGAGAACTCCGGCGAACCGGATCACGGCTTCAGGCTGTAAGGGACTGGTGTCCCTGGACCGTCTCCGATCTTGAATCGGACCTCGTCAGCTCACAAGGCGGCGAGGTGGTCATCAAAACTAACCGAACGAGATTGGCACCATGAAGGACCTGAACTACCAGTTGATGAAACTCTGTAAGGCAAATCGGGATGGAAGCTACTCCACCCAGGCGACACGATCGAGGATTCTCGATCTGACCGCCAATCAGTTGCACGAACTGGGCTACCAACGAATGCAGGCGAGATCCTTGAAACCAAAACATGTCGATGCGCTCGTCTCCCTGTGGAAAGATCAGAGCATCAGCGTCGGTACGTTCAAGAATCGATTATCGGCGCTCCGATGGTGGGCGAATAAAGTCGGCAAAGCCGACATTGTTGCGAGGGACAACAAAGCCTACGACATCGGCAATCGCCGCTACGTTGGCGACGAATCGAAAGCCAAATTGCTCGACGAGAAGCAGCTGGAAAAAATCTCCGACGAGCACGTTCGCTTAAGCCTCCGACTGCAGTCAGCCTTCGGCCTGCGGCGCGAGGAAGCGATCAAGTTTTCACCCAACTACGCGATCAAGGACGATCACATCAAGCTCAAAGCCAGTTGGACCAAGGGTGGACGTATGCGAACCGTGCCGATCAGGAATGATGAACAACGGCGACTCCTCGAGGATGTCAGGAAACTCACCAAAGGCGGCGCGTTGATTCCGCCCGAACGCAACTACGTGGAACAGCGCAATCGCTACGACCGGCAGGTCCGCGATGCAGGGATCAAGAATCCCCACGGCCTCCGGCACGCGTACGCGCAAATGCGCTACGAAGAGCTAACCGGTTGGAAGGCACCGCTGGCCGGCGGCCCAGTATCGAACTCACTTAATTCAGAGCAACGCGCGCTCGATGAGAAAGCGCGCGTAGTGATCTCGAGAGAACTCGGACACGACCGCACATCGATCACTCGAACCTACCTCGGAAAATAGACGCATGAATTACCTCCCAGGCTCAGAGCATCATGGCCGATCTCAATGATTCTCATGCCTTCGCCGATATTCAGCCGCGCTGCCTCTCCCGCGAGCAGGCCGCACGCTATCTCGCCATCGGCAGAACGTTGCTCACGCGCGTCGGCCCGCCGCCGGTTCGGCTGGGACGACGACTGGTCTACGACCGGGTTGACCTCGACCGCTGGCTCGATGAGACTAAGTCCCGAGGGCGGGCCATAAAGGAGGATTTATGGCCCGAGAAAAAGGACTCTACAGGAGGAAGGACTCACCGTACTGGTGGGTCGACATTGTCCTCTCAGACGGACGCCGAGTATGTCAAAGCACTCGGCTTAAAGTCTTAGCGGACGCTGAAGAGTATCTAGTACGCCTGAAGGCTGAAGCCTACGAGGCTGCCCGAACCGGAATGCCGGTTGAGCACAATTGGCAGGATGCGGTTGTCCAGTACCTTGAAGACAGCGTTGATAAACGCAGTCTTGTTGACGACAAAGCGCACCTCCAGAAACTCGACCCGTATCTCCGGGACAAACGGCTGGTGGACATCAACATGAATGTCCTGAGCCCGTTTGTCCGGGATCGAAAGCAGATAGATGGAGTGGCTAACTCAACCATCAATCGTGCTCTCGAAGTGGTTCGACGCATTCTCTACCTGGCTCGTGATGACTGGGGATGGATCATGCGGGTTCCTAAAATCCGCATGCTAAAGGAACCCAGGCGTGACGTACGTTTTCTCACGGACGAGGAAGCGGTTCGGCTGATCGAGGCACTGCCCGAGCATTTGGTGCCCGTGGTGCAATTTGCTCTGGCAACCGGCTGCAGGATGACGGAAATCCTCAGGCTGGAATGGCGCCGCGTTGATTTCGATCGGCGGGTGTCCTGGCTGGATCCGGGCACGACAAAAAACGGAGACGGCCGCGGTATTCCCCTGAACCGGGATGCTGTCCTTGCGTTGAGAAGTGTTCAAGGGCGGCACAATCGGTGGTGCTTTACCTATCAGGGGAAATGCATGGAGAAAGTCGGCTCGGCCTGGAAGCGCTCATTGAAGCGTGCAGGAATCGAGAAATTTCGGTTCCACGACTTGCGCCATTCCTGGGCAAGTTGGCACGTGATGAATGGCACGACCCTGCAAGAGCTGATGGAGCTAGGAGGTTGGAAGTCGTACGAGATGGTGTTGCGGTACGCGCACTTGGCGCCGGAACACTTATCGAATGCGGCGGCTCGAATAGAACGGCGCCTGGGAATCGTAGAGAGCGACTCTACGATTTCTCTACGTTAGAAAAACTAAGGGCTCGCCCTTTCGGATAAGCCCTTGTTTTCAAATGCGCGCCCGGAGAGATTCGAACTCCCGACCACCTGGTTCGAAGCCAGGTACTCTATCCAACTGAGCTACGGGCGCATTGTCCAATACTGCGTGAGTAAGATCGTGCTAGCGACGGTCGCCTGCAATGCAGGCTCCTACACTTGCTACGGCGATCGTGCCACAGCTGTCGCGAGCATTGCTCGCTCCTACAAAATCGTGCCAGCCATTGTCGCCTGCAATGCAGGCTCCTACACCGCACGATTTGGCGTCACTGCGGCTGCAGACAGGGGCGGCATTGTAACCGGCTGGCCGGGTCGGGGACAGTAGTCAAGAAGTGAGGATGAAGCGATACGGCAGGGCGGCATCCGTGCCGGCATAGTCAACGCCGATGCGGGGACCGGCTGTAATGCCCGCGGGTTCGATGCCCGCGTCCTCGATCCAGATCCGCTCGCCCTGCAAACTCGTTCCGCTCAGGCGCGTGGTGATGCCGAGTGCCCGCGATAGCGAGCCCGGACCGGCCATCAGTGCATTGCCAGCCTTCGCCTTGCCACGCCGCCGCTGCATCAGTTTCTCGCCCTCCGCCGGAATCCCGGCACGGATGAGCACCGCGTGCGGA
>DATICC010000107.1:0-10032 GCA_035457045.1 Woeseiaceae bacterium
GAATTGGCCTGGTGAAAGGAATGTCGACCGTGAGACTGCCGTTCAGTTCGTAGGGAATCTGTCCGCGTGACCCGGCACGCAACAGGGATGCGACCCTGGATGCCTGTTGCATCATGTCGAGGTCAACGCTGATGGCGAAAGAACTGTCGCCGTTTGCCGGCACAGTGAATGCTCCTTGGGTCCGTCCACTGGCAAACGGCTGATCGGCGATCGACACATCGTAGCTCAGCACCTGGACCGGCAGCGGAAACGGGTTCGGGTTGCTGATGTCGAACCCCAGCACGAACGTCTGCCGATTGAAACTCATGTGGCCCGACTCGATTCGTGCGAGGTGGACCGTCGGACTGTCCACCAGGATCGCTGGCCCGGCGCATGCGGCCAGCAGACAGGCCGCTGCCAGTATCGAGGATCGCTTGATTGTCCGGGAATCGATCATCATTTCCCCCTTTTAATACAGGCTAACGCAGCTGCTCGCCGATTTCGCCCCAACGTGCACCGGTCAGCAGCCAGTCGCCTCCGTCCAGCTCGAGCTCCAGCTCGAATCGGTAGGCATCGGCGCTGAAGCCCAGCGCCGCGTCATTTGCCCCCGCCATTCCGGCCGTCAGTTTTACGACCGCCGCCGTGCCGTCGCTGACCACCAACTCGTCGATTTTGCTGATCAGAACGACACTGTCCTGGCGCAGGAAGTAGAACCTGAGCATTTGCTCAATGCTTTCATGGTCGTTGCCGCGTGCGTCGGCATAATGCTCCGAAAGCAGGGACATGAGCGCGTCCCGATCTTCTCTTTCGGCGGCCTCCTGAGCCTCGGAGACCCAGCGGCGCAGCGCTTCCTCGGGCGCATCCGGTGCACCGCCGCAAGCACACATCAGCGCACAAACCAGGGCGGTCAGGGAAAATCGCATGCTGCCACCTCTTTCTGATCGTTCTCTGGCGGGCCTTGCGGCCGCCAAACCGGGTCCCAGTGCACAGCATTTGCCAGGATCCGGTGTTACAAGACACTATGAGCGCTGCCGACAAACCCGTACTGTGACCTGGTTCGCAGTTCGGCGGCCCTCGAACTATGGCCGGACCCTCCGGACAGCACCGTGGATACCGCAATGGCCGTAAAACTCTTAAGCGAAAGCATGGAAGCGACCATAACCGATGACGACCAGATTCGCATCGATGCCATCCTTTCATTCTGGTTCGAGGAGAAGGAACTGTCGGCACCGCAAATCGACGGCCGAATGGACCTCTGGTTCGGTGAAGACCCGGTCTTCGACCATGAAATCGAGAAGGAATTTGCCCAGGATATCGAACGCGCGGCCGAGGGCAAACTGGATCACTGGGCAAAGGAAGCTCGCGGACGGCTGGCGCTGATACTGCTGCTCGATCAGTTCCGGCGCAACGTATTCCGCAACACGGCCGATGCCTTCTCGGGCGACAAGCAGGCGCTGAAACTGTGTGTCGAAGGTGCGATGGAAAAGAAAGACAAGGGGCTGTCGCCCATCGAGCGGGTCTTCTTCTACATGCCGCTCCAGCATGCAGAGTCCCGGAAGGTGCAGCAAAAGTCCTGCGATATCTACAACAAACTCGCCGAAGCCGTGTCACCGACCTACAAGGAAACGTTCGAGACCATCGCGCAGTTCGCCGAACTGCATCGCGACATCATAGAGCGTTTCGGCCGCTTTCCGTATCGAAACGCAGTACTGAACCGGCGCAATACGGCGGAAGAGGACGAATTCCTGTCCGGCGACAGCCCGAGCTTCGGTCAGGGGCCGAAACGCTGAGTTCGGGAAATAATGCGGTAGCGCAGGGTGAGGAGGCTCGCAGCAACTGCCAGGCCGACCACGAAGCCACCCCAGATGTACTGCGGCGGGGCCCGGAAGGTCACGGCGGCGAGGTAGGCCAGCGGAAACGCCAGCACCCAGTACGCGAACGTATTGATCACCATGGGCACACGAGCGTCCTTGTAACCTCGTAATGCCCCTGCTGCACCGATCTGCACGCCGTCTGCGACCTGGAAGATCGCCGCCATGAGCAGCATGCCGATGGCAATCTCGCTCACCGAGACGTCATTCGTGTAAAGGTCGACCACGCCATCCCTGAAGAGCAGCATGAAGGTCGCCGCCGCCAGCATGAAGACACCGCAGGCACCGATACCGATCCAGCCGCGAAGTCGTGCGCCCGTGTAATCTCCTGCGCCGAGCGCATGACCAACGCGCACCGTCGTCGCCGAACTCAACGCCAGCGGGATCATGAACATGGTGGACGCGAAGTTGATGGCAATCTGGTGCGCCGCCGCGATCTCTGCCCCGATGGTCCCGGTGAGTATCGCAACTGCGCTGAAAAGGCCGGATTCTGCCGTGATCGTCACCGCGATCGGCAGGCCGAGCGCCAGCAGTTCCCGTATGGCGGGAAGCCGGATCGACTCAAAAACGGAGAAGATCGCCAGCGGTTTGTATCGCCTGGCCCGCACGATGTACAGCCCGAGTGCAATCGTCATTATCCAGATTGAAATCGCGCTCGACAGTCCGCAACCGACAGCGCCCATCGCCGGCACGCCGAGGTTACCGTACATGAATACCCAGTTGCCGAACACGTTGCAGACCAGTGACAGCAATGAGGCAAACATGATCGGCCGGGTCGACCCGATACCCTCCGTGGTAAAACGGCAGACCAGGAAGATGCCCATCGCCGGCATGCCCAGCATGATCGCCTGCACGTAGCCGACGGTCATGTCGCGAAAGCCGGGATCTATTCCGATAAAGGCGAGCACCGGCTTGACTAACAGGAAAGCCAGCAGCGCGATCGTCAGTCCCAAGATCTGGCTGAGCCAGAATGCCTGCCGCACATACCTCCCCGCCGAAGCGAGGTCACCGGCACCATACAGCCGCGACACTATGGGAGAGACCGACATCAGGACACCGAGGCACAGGGTGAATCCGAGCATCCATACGCTGCCGCCGACCGCGACCGCAGCCAGAGTCTCGGCACCCAACCGGCCCGCCATCACCGCATCGGCGAAGTGAATGCTTGCGATCGCGAGATTGTTGATAATCAGGGGACCCGCGAGCTTGAGCAGCGCACGCAATTCGATGCGCTTTGCGTTCTTTTGCATCAACACTTCGGAATTCTTGGGTATCGTTGTTCTTCCGGCTGGGACATTAACACGATTTTCAGGTATAAAATTGCGGCGCCTGGTTCACCCGGGCGCGGCTGACACGAAATCATCGGAGACAGCTATGTTGCACGATGGAAGAGCGATAAAAGTTGGCATCGTCGGGGGATTGCGCATTCCCTTTTCCCGTGCCCACTCGATCTATGCGGACTCCTCCAACGAGGACATGATGACCGCGACCCTGCGCGCGATGGTCCAGAAGTACGACCTCAAGGGCCAGACGCTCGGTGAGGTCGCGCTCGGTGCGGTCATCAAGCACTCGAAGGACTGGAACCTGGCCAGGGAGTGCGTGATTGGCTCGGGCCTGTCACTGCGCACCCCTGCCTATGACCTGCAGCGCGCCTGCGGCACGAGCATCGAAGCCTGCATACAGATCGCAAACAAGATCGCGCTCGGCCAGATCGAAGCCGGCATTGCCGGCGGCACCGATTCGATCAGCGATGCTCCCATCGTATACTCCGATGCGTTCCGTTCGATCCTGCTCGAAAGCCACCGCGGGAAATCGCTGCTGAAAAAGATCAGGCCCTGGTTCCGGCTGCGCCCTTCTCATTTCAAGCCGCAACTGCCGGGCGTGACCGAACCGCGTACCAACCTGTCCATGGGTGAAAGCACCGAGATCACTGCAAAAGAATGGGAGGTCCCTCGCGAGCACCAGGACCAACTCGCGCTGGCGAGTCATGTCAAGGCTGCTGCCGCTTACGATGCCGGATTCTACGAGGACCTGGTCGTGCCCTACATGGACCTTGAGGAAGACAACAACATCCGCCGCGATACGACTTTCGAGAAGTTGCAAAAGCTCAAACCTGTGTTCGACAGGAGTGAGGCCGGGACGATCACGGCCGGCAACAGTACGCCGCTGACCGATGGAGCTGCCGCGGTGCTGCTGGCCTCCGAGGAATGGGCAAGACGGAAGAACCTCCCCATCATTGCCTACCTGACCTTCTGCAAGGTTGCCGCGGTCAATTTCGTCGGCGGCGGCGAAGGACTGCTGATGGCGCCCGCCTATGCGGTCTCGGATATGCTGAAGGAAGCGAACCTGCGCCTGCAGGACTTTGACTATTACGAGATCCACGAAGCATTTGCTGCACAGACCATCGCGACACTGAAAGCCTGGCAGTCCGAAAAGTTCTGCCGGGAGCGGCTGGGGCGCAATCAACCGCTCGGACCGATCGAACTCGCCAGGATGAATGTCAAGGGCGGCAGCATCGCTGTCGGTCACCCGTTCGCCGCCACCGGCGCAAGGGTGATTGCGACGATGGCGAAATTGCTGAACCAGAAGGGCACCGGCCGCGGCCTCGTGTCCGTGTGCACGGCCGGCGGCATGGGTGTCACCGCAATCCTGGAAGCCGCGCCAAAAAAATAATACAAGCTGGGTTCGTCGACCAGCCGGGAGCGCCGTAGTGGAATTGAGCAACGTGCTGGCGACGATCAATGCGATCCTCTGGAACGAGACCTGGCTGTATATCATTGCCGGTACCGGAGTCCTGTTCACGTTCTGGAGCGGCTTCTCGCAATATCGTGCGTTGACGCATGGCCCGAAGATCGTGCGCGGTGTGTACGACGACGCCAGAGATCCCGGCGCGATCAATCACTTTCAGGCGCTCTCTGCCGCCCTCTCCGGCACCATCGGCCTCGGCAACATAGGCGGAGTCGCATTGGCCATCACGCTCGGCGGCCCCGGTGCCATCTTCTGGATGTGGGTGGTCGGATTCCTCGGCATGGCCATCAAGCTGTCCGAAGTTACGCTTTCGATGCTCTATCGAAACACCGACGATCCGGACAATCCCCACGGCGGGCCGATGTGGGTCGCGGACAAGGCCTTTGCCCGGGCCTGGCCGAGAATGGCCTGGCTCGGCAAGACTCTTGCGGTGCTTTTCTCATTGTGCGTGATCATGTCATCGATCACCGGCGGCAACATGTTCCAGGCCTGGAACGTCGCCGACGTCACTCGTGAGTACTTCAGCGTAGCAGGCTGGGCCAGCGGTGCGGTCCTGACGGTCCTCGTCGCCAGCGTAATCATCGGCGGCATCAAGCGTATCGGGCGCGTTGCCGGGATGCTCGTGCCGGGCATGGTATTCCTCTACATCATTGCCGGCTTGTATGTGCTGGTCGTCCATTACGAGCAGATCCCGGCGATGCTCATACTCATCGTCGACTCCGCCTTTACGCCGACCGAGGCGACGGGTGCATTCATCGGCGGCACCGTGGCCTCGGCCTTCCTGTTCGGCATGAAGCGCGCCATATTTTCAAACGAGGCCGGCCAGGGATCCTCCCCGATGGCGCACTGTGCCGCGAAAACGGACGAGCCGGTACGCGAGGGCGTCGTAGCGGGACTCGAGCCTTTCATCGACACCATCGTCGTCTGCACGTTCACGGCAGTCATCATTCTTGCAACGGGTATCTGGAACCGTGCTCCGGACGTGGCTTTTGCAGACGTGCCGCAGCCGGTCATGGTGGACGGCCAGTGGCATTTCGCGGACACGCCGCTCGATGGCGGCGACTGGCGGGTCGGCGAATCCGTGCTGCTGATCCTCGAAGCTGGCGAGAACCCCGCCACCGGCCAGCCTTTCCATCGCCTGAGCGGTACCGTGAAATCCGATGCGTCCGGCATGGCGATAGCCTGGCAGGGTTTCTCGAGCGCGACCCGGCCGTCAGTTGCGGGCGATGGCTACTATCGCGACCACGTCGGCGCCACCCTGACGGCCAAAGCCTTCGACTCGGTCCTGCCCGGTCTCGGCAAATGGCTCATCACGCTTGCGTCCTGGCTGTTTGCGCTGTCGACGATCATCGCCTGGGGCTATTACGGTGAACAGGGCGCCGTTTACATCGCAGGCAGCAAGGGCGTAATACCGTTCCGACTGATGTATGTCACGCTGACCTTCATCGCAACGCTCGGCCACATCACGACCAGCACCGACCTCGACAACCTGACGGGTATCGGTCTCGGGGTCATTATCTATGCGAATCTCCCGATACTCTGGATCTTCGGTTACCAGGGAATACGCGCTTACAAGGATTACATCCGCCGCCTGAAGTCAGGGCAGATGGGACCGGACCATCCACCGCCGGGCCTCGACGAACTGCTGAGCGGCCGCAATGTGTCGCTGAAGCGCTGAGCCGGAGCGCCACAGCGTTGCCGGTTACCGCCCCTTGCTCCGGTCTCGCATCGCTGCAATCGCGCGATCAAATCTTTCCTTGGCCTGCACGGTAACGCGGCCGCTTCGGTATTCGTCGACCACGAAGGACTCGATTTTCGCCACCAGCTTGTCTATGTCTTCACCGGGCAAGCTGCTGTCGTCGCTCTGCGGGCCGTGCAATTGTGATGCCGCCCCAAACAGGTTGATCCATCGCTCGCCGCGCCGGCCGAGATGCAGCACGTCGTAGAACTCCGTGCCTGGTCGTGGCCCGCCTTTCATCAGGCTGACGATCGCCGCCCCGAGTGATATCGGTACGAACAGCAGGTCGAGTATGCCGTCGGCGACCAGCTTGACCTGGAATACCGCAACGTCGCGAATCATTCCTCGCCGGTCCGGCAAGGGCGGCGATGCCTCCGGCTGCACCGGATGAGTGTCTGCCCCGTCCTGCATGGGTGCAATATAGCACGGGCGTGCTGGCGTGCCGGCCGGCGATTTAGTATTGTACGTCAAGTACTTACAGTATCGCCTGCCCCGCCGGACACAGCATGCCGCGTATCCTTCCTTCAGCCGAATTCCGTCACGACGAAGGCGATGCCCTCGGTATCGTCCTCGTCAACCTCGGCACGCCGGATGCGCCGACCAGCCGATCCGTGCGCCGTTATCTTCGCGAGTTCCTGTCCGATCCGAGGATCGTCGAGTTGCCCCGCTGGCTGTGGTTGCTGATCCTGTACGGCTACATTTTGCGTGTCCGCCCGGCAAGATCGGCAAAGGCATATCGCAAGATCTGGACCGAAAAGGGATCGCCGTTGCTCGTGAACTCGGAAGCGCTGACGCGATCCGTTGCGATGAAAGTATCGGGGCGTTTGCGTGGCAATGTAATGGTGGAACTGGCCATGTCCTACGGCCGCCCGTCGATCCCTGCCGCGCTCGACCGACTGCTGGCGAAGAATTGCCGCCGGCTCTTGCTGCTCCCCCTGTACCCGCAGTATTCCAGCACGACGACGGCCTCGGTTTTCGCCGCAGTCACCAGGGACCTCTCCCGTCGGCGCTGGATCCCGGAGTTCCGCGGCATCAATCATTATCATGACCATCCCCGTTACATAGCCGCGCTCGCAGCAAGCGTGCGGAACTTCCGTAACCGCAACGGCAGCGGCGACCTGCTGCTCTTCTCCTTTCACGGCATACCGCGTGACTCGCTCACGAAAGGTGATCCCTACCACTGCCATTGCCAGAAAACCGCCCGACTGGTCGCCACGTCGCTCGGCCTTTCCGATGCAGAATGGAAAATCAGTTTCCAGTCGCGCGTCGGACGCCAGGAATGGTTGCGTCCCTACACGGACGAAACAGTCAAGCAGCTTGGAGCAGGAAAACTCGGCAAACTCGACGTCATATGTCCCGGTTTTGCCGTAGACTGCCTGGAGACGCTGGAGGAGATCGCGATGCAGAATGCCGGATTTTTCACCGCGGCCGGCGGCGGCACGCTTCGTTACATCGAAGCGCTGAATGACAGCGACGACCACGCCTCGATGCTCGCCGATCTCGCAATAACGCACGTCGCCGGCTGGCCCGAATGCCTGCCGGACCACGACCCCCTCGTCGCAAGAAAGGACAGCCTCCGCCTGGCGAAAGCCATGGGCGCCGAGCACTGAAATGCTGGGCCGGTTCCTCGAATTCAGCGTGCAGTCGCAGAACATTCTCGACTCTCTGCGTTTCTACAAGGCACTCGGTTTTTCCGAACTGGAAATCGGTGACACCTGGACGCACAAGTACGCGGTGGTAAGCGATGGCGATGTCTGTATCGGGTTGCATGGCCGCGAATTCGACAGCCCCGCTCCAACGTTCGTGCACCAGGACCTCGCTCCGCACGCGCGCGCGATGGCCGATCACGGGTTCGAGTTTTCCGTCCTGCATGTCGATGACGATACGTTCAATGAGCTCGCTTTTTCCGATCGTGACGGAAACGCGATCTCCATGATCGAGGCGCGCACGTTTTCGCCGCCCGACGACGATACGCGGAGATCGGCCTGCGGCGAGTTCTTCGAACTGACTTTGCCGACGCGCGATGCCATGCGCGCCGGTCTATTCTGGGCGCCGCTCGCTCCGCAGATTCTGCGCGTGCGGGAGGAGCCGACGACGCATATGCGCTTCCTTGCCGGCCGCATCGCACTCGGCCTGAGCGAAAGCATTGCACTGGACGCCGCCGCGCTGTGCTTCAAATGTGACGATCGCCACAGACTGGCGGAGATCATCGAACGCCACGGATTGCAGCAAAGAAAGTTTCCGGGCTTCGAAGGCGCGTTCTCGGTATTGCAGGCACCGGAGGGCACCCGCCTTTACCTGTTCGACGAGGATTTTCTCGGCGAAAGCTATGTCGTTGACGAGTCCGCCGAGGCTCACTGACCTCAACGCAAATCGGCTACGCGTTCTGCCTGTCGGCGCAACGCCGTACCAATACCAGCTTCGTCGAATAGAGCGTTGATAGCGCCGAGATCCGGTGCTGACGGCCGCAGTCCCGATTTCGGCCTGTCGAACGCAACGTCACAGGCAATGCCCGTGAGTCGCCGCGCCAGCAATGCCGAAGCGCGGTGCGTATCGAGCTTTGCGGCGAGCGTTTTTGCGCCGCGTACCGCGACTTCGTGCACTTTGTCGAGGTTGGCATAGACCCCCTCGAGAGTACCGAAATGCTGCAGGAGCGCAGCAGCGGTTTTCTTGCCGACGCCGGGGACACCCGGGATGTTGTCCACGCTGTCGCCGGCGAGCGCGAGGAAATCGGCGATCTGTTCCGGCCATACGCCGAAGACCTGCGGAATCTGGTCGTAGAGTATCTTGCCCTTCCCCGCGAAATCCCAGAACACATCGTCTTTGGTAACCAGCTGCGCCAGATCCTTGTCGCGGCTGACGATGGTCGAGGCCATGCCCTTGCGACGACCTTCGCTGACCAGCGTCCCGATGAGATCATCGGCCTCATACTGCGGGTGAGCAGACTGCATCACGCCGATCGCTTTTGTATAGCGACGGCATTGCTCGAACTGTCGCTTGAGTTCCGGCGGTGCGGGTTCGCGATTTGCTTTGTATGGCGGATAGATGCTGCTGCGAAACGACGTCGTCAGGCTTTCGTCGAACAGTACCGCCACGTACTCCGGTTTGACCTGCTCAAGGAAGTCACCCAGGAACCGGCAGAACCCGTACAACGCGTTGATCGGATTGCCGTTGCCATCGACCATGTCGTCGGGCATGGAAAAATGTGCGCGGAAAACATAAACGCTGGCATCTATGAGGTATTGCATGCCGCGATTGTAGAGGTTTATCGCGCGTCGCGCAGACCCGCATCGCGGGGTCTTTCGCACACGGCGACCCGCCGCCATGCCTTTCTCACTCGGAAATCCTGACTCGCTCGAAAGCCATGCCGACGTGTCGCCGTCCTTGGTACCCCGGTAGGAGCCTGCATTGCAGGCGACGCGATGACAGGACCTGCGTCAGGCCTGGCCGGGTTCGTCGAAGATGGTTATACCGTCGGCCAGGTGATCGCTCAGGCGGGCATGCAGCGGACTGGAGCGTGGAATATGCGCCAGCAGATACTGCATCTGGTCCGCCAGTACCCGGCGGCCCTTCAAGTATATGTACTCTGCGTAGGTCGGGGTGAACGGTACGGCTATCAGTTGCATCTTTGCCTGCTCGGGGGTGCGCCCACCCTTGTGGTTGTTGCAACGGCGGCATGCCGTCGCAACGTTGTTC
>DATICC010000108.1:0-3738 GCA_035457045.1 Woeseiaceae bacterium
CTCACGGCCAACGGCCGGGCAAGCGGGGTGCAACTCGTGGATGGCCCGCTCGGATCCGACTCGGTGGTCGCATGCCTCGGTGCCTGGAGTCGCGAGTTCCTCGGCAGCCTGCCTGGCAGGCAGCCGCTGGTGCCGGTGCGCGGTTACAGCGTTACCCTGCCGCAGGGCAGCCACGCACCGGGCGTCAGCATTTCCGATGCAGAACGTCGCATCGTGTTCAGCAGCATGAACGGAGAAGTGCGCATTGCGGGTTTCGCCGATTTCGTCGGCTTCGACGACAGCGCGGACAGGAAGCGCATCGGGATGCTGCTCGACCTGGCGCGCGAAATCGCCCCGCAGGCTGCAGACTCCGGTACCGGTTTGCGGCGGGATTGGGGCGGTTTCAGGCCGATGACCGCAAACAGCAGGCCGATCGTCGGACCGGCAGGCATGCCGGGCCTCTGGTTGAATTGCGGCCACGGCATGCTGGGCTGGACACTTGCCTGCGCAACAGGATTCAATATCGCAAAGATGCTGCCGGCGCCGTGCGCGGCGGATCGGTGACTGCGAAACCCGGAGTGCGAATGCCCGGACTCAGGATGACTTGCCTGACCTGGACGCTGGTGCTTGCCGCGCTGACAGGCTGTGACATTCTGACCGACGCCGCCACACGCCTTGCATACGATATGGAGGCGGGCGTGGGCAACCTGGGTCTCGAATCCGGCGCAAGGTACAGCATACGACACAGGCCGGCGGATGCCGATGAATGCAGCGGCCCTTACACCGTGCAACTCGACAAGGTCGGCGCATTGATCGTCTGGTGCAAGGACATGGCAGGCAACACGGTGGCCAGCGGCAGCACCACGTGGCACTCACGCTTTATCGATACGCCGCAAACCCATATTGTGGAGAAGGATGCCGGCACCACCCTGGTCATCGAGATAGAGCGACGCGCCGGCAGGGCCGTCGTGATCGACGCAAGCTGAGAGTTTCGCAACGACACGGGGCAATCCGGCCCCGGCTGTTATCAGAGGTTTTATGGTCGAATTGTTGACGGATCCGGAGCTTTGGATCGCTTTTCTTACACTCACCGCGCTCGAGCTCGTGCTCGGTATCGACAATGTCATCTTCATCTCGATTCTGGTGGACAAGCTGCCGAAACAGCAGCGCGAGGTGGCGCGACGCATAGGCCTGTTGCTGGCGATGTTCATGCGTATAGGACTGCTGTTTCTCATTACCTGGGTCGTCGGGCTGGTCGCACCGCTGTTCACGGCATTCGGGCAGCAGTTTTCCGGGCGGGACCTCATCCTGATCACGGGCGGGCTGTTCCTGTTGTGGAAGAGCACGAAGGAGATCCACCAGTTGCTGGAGGGCGAGGAGGGTGCGGGGTCCGCATCGGTACGCGCCACCTTTTCGGCCGTCATCCTGCAGATAATGATCATAGACCTGGTATTTTCGTTGGATTCGATCATTACGGCGGTTGGCATGGTCGACGAGGTCGAGGTAATGATTGCCGCCGTCATCGTATCGGTGATGTTGATGATGGCCTTCGCGAGGCGAATAGGACAGGTCGTGTCCGCGCATCCGACCATCAAGATGCTGGCGCTCGCGTTCCTGCTCGTGATCGGCGTGGTGCTGGTGGCCGATGGATTCAGGCATCACGTACCGAAAGGCTACGTGTACTTTGCCATGGCCTTCTCGGTGGCCGTCGAGGCGCTGAATATCCGCATGCGAAAACGCAGTGTCCGGCCCGCCGACCTGCACGAGCGCTACGTCCCGGGGACGCGGGAGAAATCCGGAGAACCGGAATCGTAATGCTCGGCGAAAGTCCGAGCGACCGCTTGCGACCAGCGGTCAGTTGTCGAGCAGCGGAAAGCGCTTCGCGATCTCGTCGCCGGTGAAGTTCGCTACCCATCCCTCCGGGTTGTTGAACAGGCGGATCGCGGTGAAACGCGGATTCGGCCCCATGTCGAACCAGTGCTTAGTGTTGGCAGGAACTGAAATCAGGTCGTCCTTTTCGCACAGCATCGAGTACACCTGCCCATCCTTGTGGATGACGAATAATCCCTGGCCGCGAACGAAAAAGCGCACTTCGTCTTCACTGTGCGTGTGCTCGGCGAGAAACTTCATGCGAAACGCATCCTTGTCCGGGTGTTGGGGATGCATGCTGACCACGTCGACCGATTGATAGCCGCGTTCTGCGACGAGCTTGTCGATCTCGTGCCGGTAAGCTTCGAGGATCGCCTCGTTGCTCGTGGCGTCGTCGATCCTGGTTTTTGCCGCCCAACGCTCGAGCAGGATGCCGGCGTCTCCAAGTGATTGTTTTATCTCACTAAAAGCGCTGGTCTTGAGTATGGCTTTGCCCGGGCGGTTGTCCGCGTAAACGCTGAGTTGGCTCATCGGCTTTACCTCTGGATCATTGGACAATCAATGATACCGGAATCGAGTCGAAGTCCGCTGTCATCGGGTGCCGCCCGGGGATCACCCGAGCGTCGCGTACGAGTTGCACGGTTTGCATGCCGGCACCCGCCGCCGCATCGAGTTCCTCCGCGACATCGGAGAGGAAGAGTATCTTCGCCGCGGCAATCTGCAGGGTGTCCGCAATCAGCCGGTACGACGCCACGTCACGCTTCGCGCCGATACGGGTGTCGAAATAGCCGCGAATGAGCGGCCGAAGGTCACCGGCCTGCGAATGGCCGAATAACAGCCTTTGCGCCTGCACCGATCCACTGGAGTAAATGTAAAGCCCGATGCCCCCGGCGGCCCATTCGCGCATGTTTCTTGAGGCATCGGCATACACATGGCCCCTGAAGGCGCCATCGCGGTAGCCCTTTTCCCAGATCATGCCCTGCAAGGCTTTCAATGACGTCGCTTTGCGGTCCTCGTCTATCCATTGCAGCAGGATCTGCACGATTCTTTCGGTAGCGGCTTCGGGTTCCCGAGCTTCGTTGCGCACGTCGGCCAGCAGGGAGCTCACGGCGGGGTGTTGCTGATTCTGGCGTACGAACGCCGGCAGTTCGCGTGCCGCGTATGGAAAGAGTACCTCATGCACGAAGTCGATCGAACTCGTCGTGCCTTCGATGTCCAGCACGATGGCGGTGACCGGTATCGGCCTGGAAATTACCGTCGTCTCTGACATGCCTATTGCCGGGTCGCAGGGTATTCCTGCCAGACACAGGAGAGCAGGAACTCCAGCGCTTCGACATGGCGCTGTGCCTCCGTGACATCGCGGCCCCAGCCGTACAGGCCATGACCCCGGATCAGGAAGCCCGGCGCCGGCGAACGCTGCTCGCCCAGGTAATGCCCAAGGCTGTCTGCCAGCGCCGCCATGTCCTGCGTGTTGTCGAAAACGGGTAAGGTCAGTTGCGTCTCGTGGCTGCGGATTCCGGCGAACGCTTTTTGCATCTCGTAGCCGGAGATATCGACGGCGCGGCCGGCACGGCGCGACAGGATCGTCGCCGTCGTCGAATGTGTGTGGAAGACCGCGCCGATGCCCGGGTCATGGAGGTACAGGCGAAGGTGCAACGCGGTTTCCGCGGATGGCAACAGCGTAGGGTCCAGGCGGTTGTCCCTCGCCTGACCCTGCATGTCGCAGATCATGAGATCGTCGGGGGTCAGCCGCGCCTTGTCTTTTCCCGACTGCGTGATCAGGAAGTGATCCCCGTCGATGCGCGCGGAGAAATTGCCGCTGGTAGCGAGGCACCATTGCCGTTCGCCAAACAGATGACAAATATCGCAAAGCGTTTCGGCCAGCGCTGC